>JBKJPR010000325.1:0-3764 GCA_046594275.1 Sediminibacterium sp. | reverse complement strand
ACGATGGCTTCCATTTTTTTCATTTCCGCTTCGTCCGGGTCGCGGTTGGCAGAACCCATTACCGCTTTGCGCACATCATTATGCCCGATAAGAGAGGCAACATTGATGGAGGGTTTCAGGCTGTCGAGCATGGCAAAATAGCTGCCGATATTCACTTGCGATAAACCGCAGTTACCCGTAACTACTGTGGTAACGCCATCATATATAAAATTATCAGCGGTGGGATTTTTTCTTTCATCGCCTTCTATATGTGTGTGTACATCAATAAAACCAGGCGACACTATCAGGCCGGTGGCGTCAATGGTTTTGGCAGAAGTCCATTTTCCCAGTTTGCCAATGGCCGCGATCTTCCCGTTCTGTATGGCTATATCGCCATAATACCAGCTGTTACCGGTGCCATCGAGAATTTTTCCGTTTTTGATTATGATATCGGCCTGTTGACCATAAGCAAATGTTGAAAACAGGCAAATGAGCAAAAATGATAAACGCATAAACAATGGTTATAGCGTTGAAATTAAGTAAACTCTTATTAGTCTGCGTGCTTCCCCGGTAAAACTGTAATTTTGCCTCCTTAAAAAACTGGATATGCTGGATAAGCTGGATGCAATTAAGGCGCGGTTCGAACGGGTGGGTACGGCGCTTACTAACCCGGAGATCATCAATAACCAAAAGGAGTTTGGCGCTTACAGCAAAGAATACCGCTCATTAGAAAAAATCATGCAGCCTTACGAAGAATACCGGAAGGTGATGTCTGAATACCATTTTGCCAAAGAGGCCCAGAACGGGTCGGATGAAGAGATGCGTGAACTGGCCAAAATGGAATTGCCTGCACTCGAAGAAAAGAAAACCATCCTTGAACGGGACCTTACCAAATTACTGATACCCAAAGACCCGCAGGATGATAAAAACGCCATTCTCGAGATCCGCGCCGGTACGGGTGGTGATGAAGCCAGCTTATTTGCCGGTGACCTCTTAGGCATGTACCTCCGCTATTGCTCGCGCAAAGGCTGGAAAACCGCTATTGTAAGTGAAAGCCAGGGTACCGTGGGAGGTTACAAAGAAGTGCTGGTGGAAGTAACAGGGGAAGACGTATATGGCACCCTTAAATTTGAAAGTGGGGTACACCGTGTGCAGCGGGTACCCAATACTGAAACACAGGGGCGGGTGCATACCTCAGCGGCAACCGTAGCCGTAATGCCCGAAGCGGAAGAAGTGGATTTTGAACTGAAGGAAAGTGATGTAAAAATGGAAACCGCACGCAGTGGTGGCGCCGGTGGCCAAAACGTGAACAAAGTAGAGACCAAAGTATTCCTTACCCATATACCCACGGGTGTGGTGGTGGTTTGCCAGACAGAACGTTCTCAGTTGGGTAACCGTGAAAAAGCCATGACCATGCTGCGCACCAAATTATATGAAGAGCAGGTTCGTAAACAGGAAGAGGAAATAGCCGGCAGGCGCAAAACGCTGGTGAGCACCGGCGACAGGAGCGCTAAGATCCGCACGTATAATTGGCCACAGGGGCGCGTAACCGATCACCGTATAGGCCTTACTTCCTATAACCTTGATGCAGTTATCAATGGTGACATTGAAGAATTCATTGAAGCGCTGCTATTGGCGGAGAATGCGGCGAAAATGGTAAATCAATAATATATCCCGGGAGGTTTTTCCAGTTTAAGAAGCTGTTTGAGTTAATTATATTTTAAACCCATTGCCACAGATTAGCATAGAAAAAATCTGTGCTAATCTGTGGCGAAAAATGCTTCATAACTTACTTTATATTACTAACTCAAACAGCTTCTAATTGCTTTTTACTTTCTCTTCTGCTTCTTTGATCTTTAATTCCCAGTCCCAGGCAGTCTGCATCATTTCGGTAATATCATATTTAATGGTCCAGCCCAGTTCTGTTATGGCGGCATCGTTGTTGGCATAGATAGCGATCACATCACCTGGCCGGCGCGCGGCTATTTCGTAATTCAGCTTTATACCGCTTATTTCTTCAAATGTATGAATGACCTCCAGTACTGTGATGCCGGTACCGGTGCCCAGGTTGAATATATCGCAGGCAGTTTTATTTTTTTTGTTGAGCAGGTATTGAAGGGAAAGGGTGTGTGCATGTGCGATATCGCATACATGAATGTAATCACGGATACAACTTCCGTCACGGGTAGGGTAATCGTTTCCGTATACCAGTAGTTTTGGGATTTTGCCGATGGCGGTTTGCGTAATAGCCGGTACCAGGTTCTGCGGTTTGCCTATTGGCAATTCACCAATATGTACTGAAGGATGCGCACCCACCGGATTAAAATAGCGTAATAAAATAACGGAAGTGATCCCCCTTTTTGTGAAATCCCTTAAGATATCTTCACCCATTTGCTTGGTAACACCATAGGGTGATTCTGCTTTTTTTACAGGAGAAGCTTCTGTTACCGGTATTGTATCGGGATTGCCATATACCGTGCAGGAAGAGGAAAAAACAAAGTTGGGGATCTCAAATTCCTGAACACACTTTAATAAATTCACCAGCCCGAATAAGTTGTTTTCATAATACAGTATAGGTTCTTCCACCGACTCGCCTACTGCTTTATATGCCGCAAAATGTATCACGCCGGTGATATCGGGGTTTTCCTGGAACACTGCCAGGGTCTCGTCAAAATTTTTCAGGTCAACTTTATAATTCTTTATTTTTTTCCCGGTAATCTTCTCTATTCCAGTCACCGCATACGAAGTGGATCTTGAATTATCATCGATGGATATTACGTTGTAACCATTTTCAAGCAGGTCCACAATCGTATGTGAGCCAATATAACCACAACCGCCTGTAACCAGAATTTTAGCCATAGAGAAAAATATCCTGCAAGATAAAATGATTATCGTTTATAAAAAACGCGATAAGTAAAGATCAGATAAATAGTTTTGTGATATAGAACACAATAGCGGCTAATATGGCGGATACTGGGATGGTGATGATCCAGGCCCATAACAAGTTTACGGTTACGCCCCAACGTACGGCGCTTAACCTTTTGGTGGCGCCCACGCCAATGATAGCGCCGGTAATGGAATGCGTGGTAGAAACAGGTATTTTAAAATGCTCCGTCATGAATAATGTGATCGCACCCGCAGTTTCAGCAGCCACACCTTCTAATGGTGTTACTTTGGTGATACGGGTACCCATCGTTTTCACAATTTTCCAGCCACCACTCATAGTTCCCAGCCCAATGGCCAGGAAGCTGGTGAAGGGTACCCACGGGTACTCTGATACGAATTGGTTGAAGTCCATCTTGTTTCCCAGGGTTCCTTCATAATAAATAATGGCGGCACCAATGATGCCCATTACTTTCTGTGCATCATTGCCACCGTGCCCTAAACTGAATGCCGCAGAAGAGACTAACTGGAGCTTTTTGAACCATTTCTCCGCTTTATACGGGTTCGATCGTTTACAGAGATGCACAATGAGTATCGTGATAAAAAAAGCGATTGTCATTCCAATTAATGGCGCAAAGAAAATAAAGAGAAAAGTAGGCACCACTTTGGCATAGTTGATCACATCAACACCTCCATCGCCGAATCCCTTGGCATTAGCCAGCGCCGCGCCTACAAAGCCCCCCATGAGTGTATGAGAAGAACTGGATGGAATACCAAACCACCAGGTAATCAGGTTCCAGATAATGGCTGCAATCAGCCCAGCCAGTACCGCCTGCAGGGTAATGAATTCAGGGTTTACCCACTTGGCCACCGTATTACCGATACCGAATTCCTTGAAAATA
>JBKJPR010000232.1:0-8491 GCA_046594275.1 Sediminibacterium sp. | reverse complement strand
CGGAAGATCAAATCATCCGACATCATCTTCGTGACAGATACTACCGGCCTGCTCGGCAACCTGTTGCGAATCAGTGATACCGCACAAATGCTGAGTGGTTATGTGCGCAAAGATAATTTACCGGCAACCGGCGTTAGTTCTGTTTCTATTGTGGCTGCTAATGGTATAACGGCTACAGTGACTAATCCCAACACCACGCCCTCTATTTCAATCGGACTCGGAGCGATAACGCCTACTTCAGTTTCAACAACGGGTGCGATAACCGCCACCACGCTGGGTGGTAAACTTACCACTGCCCAGCAACCAAATATTACACAGGTCGGTACCTTGTCTGCCCTTACCGTAACTGGTAATGTAAACGCAGGTAGCATCAGTGCGGGCAATATTATCGGTACATTAACCACCCCGGCACAACCCAATATCACATCACTGGGTACTTTGAATGGATTAACAGTAGTGGGTAATATAAGTGGCACTACGCTGCAAGGAACGCTCATCACAGGCGATCAGCCGAATATTACCAGGATTGGCCAATTAACTAATTTATCTGTAACGGGTATAATAGAGGGTGGTACATTCAGTGGTGTATTGTCTCCTGGAACGATTGCCAGTATTACCGGGTTAAACACTTTTCAAAATATTACGGTAACGAATACCGTGACTGCAGGTAATATAACCGTTAGTGGTGCAGTTACTGCGGCAAGTTTTAGTGGTATTTTATCAACAGGAGTGCAGCCTAATATTACGCAGGTTGGAACATTAAGCAGCCTTTCTGTAACCAATGCTATCAAAGCCGGGAGCATTGCAGTAGCAGGAACGGTTAGTGCAGGAACGCTTAGTGCAGTGAATGCGAATATTAGCAATCTGACTGGTCTTAATAACCTTGGCGTGAGTGGAAACATAACCAGTGGATCGGTTTCTACAGGAGTGTTCAGTGCTACAACTGCGAGTATTACGAACCTGGGTGGGTTAACGAACTTATCAGTATCAGGAACAATAGAAGGTGGAACTTTCAGTGGTACACTTGGCCAGGGTACTTTAAATACGATTACCTCGCTTGGTAATTTAAGTGCATTGACTGTAACGGGTAATATTACAGCGGCTACTATCAGTGGAACACTTGCTGCGGGCTCTCAGCCGAACATAACGGCGCTTGGTCAGTTAACTAATTTGAGTGTATCAGGTATTATCCAGGGAGGCACCTTTAGTGGTACACTTGGACAGGGTACTTTAAATACGATCACTTCGCTTGGTAACCTGAGTGCACTGACTGTAACAGGTAACATTACTGCCAGCACCATCAGCGGCACACTGGCCGCAGGGCCACAGACAGGCATCACCGGATTAGGTACATTGAATAATTTAACAGTTACCAATAATATCAGTGCAGCTACAATCAGCGCAACTATTACAAAACCATCACAACCTTTCATTACCTCTTTAGGACAGTTATCAAATCTATCAGTGTCAGGTACGGTAGAAACAGGGACCATCAGTGCTACATCAGGTGTACTGGGCACGCTTAACGTAACAGGTTCGATAACGGCAGGTAGTTTCAATGGGGTAGTAACATACCTGGATACAATAGCTATGCTGGGCGGTAGGACCTATAATCCGGCCTTGCCTATACTAACAAATACTGGTTATGCAAGATGGGGACATGTTGTAAAATATACAGATACTACCCAGATGTTTAATAATGTGCTTCGCAGAACCGATACGGCGATGATGATGGGAGGGGCAGCTTATTTGGGCGGGGTATTATCAAACACAGGTTATGCAAGGTATGGCCATGTGATCAAATATATTGATACCCTATCATTGCCTGTGTTTGCTAACCGTATTACAAGATTCGATACGTCACTCATGATGGCAGGGGACCAGGGCGGACTATTTTCCAGTACGGGATATGCCAGGATCGGTCATGTGGTTAAGTATGATAATCTTGCAGATGGAAGTCTCCAGAATTTGATTATATCATCACATATCGAGGCCGGTACCTTATCAGTTACCACTGCAATAGATGCTCAAAGCCTCAAAGTTACCGGTACAGTAACGGCCGGAACCCTTAGTGGGGCGCTTTCAGCGGGGGCAATGGCAAGTATAACCAGCCTTACCAACCTCAGTAACCTCACCGTATCCAATGCAATCACTGGCGGTAGCCTGTCCGTAAGTGGATCAATTCTTGCTAATAACCTTAGCGTAACCGGTACGGTAACGGCCGGAACGTTCAGCGGAGCCTTCACAGGCAATGCATCAACAGCTACCACAGCGCAAACTGTGACCAATCCTGCACAGTCTGCCATCACCTCATTGGGTACATTAACAGGTCTTACTGTAACAGCGCCGATCAATGGCAGTGTAACGGGTTCTGCCGCTACGGTAACCACTCCTGCGCAGTCTGCTATTACTTCATTGGGCACTTTATCAGGCCTTACCGTAACAGCGCCAATCAATGGAAGTGTAACAGGTTCTGCTGCTACGGTAACCACTGCTGCGCAACCTGCTATCACATCATTGGGTACTTTATCAGGCCTTACCGTAACAGCACCGATCAATGGAAGTGTAACGGGTTCTGCGGCTACAGTAACTGCCGGAGCCCAGCCTGCTATCACGAGTGTAGGTACTTTGAGCAACCTTACAGTTACAGGCACAGTAACCGGGGCCACTGTGTCTGCAACAACATTTATAGGGGTTAGTGCTATTCAAAACTTAATATCTTTTACCACTGTTGGTGCAGGAACCTATACTGTTCCTGCCGGTGTATACGCGATTGAAGTAACCGTGGTTGGCGGTGGAGGTGGTGGAGGCGGTGTGGGTGCGCCCGCCACAAACGGTCACTCGGGTGCTGGAGCCGGAGGCGGTGCAGGAGGTATGGTAATACACGCATATGCTACGTCACCCGGGGCCCAATTTACCTATACTGTAGGCAACTCTGGAGCAGGTGGTACAGGTGCTGCTGCCGGATCGGTGGGTACGCAAAGTTTATTCAATAGTGGTGTACTGATAGCAGGTGGCGGTAGCGGGGGTGCTACCATGACTCTAGCGCTAACCGCTGGTACTACTGTTGCAGGAGGTGCAGGCGGAACTGCATCCGGCGGAGATCTTAATTTGACCGGTGCGACTGGACGTGATGGAATCAGGGCACAAAGTAGTGCTACGATAATTGTTACTATTAGCGGTCTTGGTGCCAACTCCCGATTTGGCGATGGGGGAGCTTACCGTATGGCCCCTCTTGCGAATGCGGCAGTGAACGGTGATGTTGCTGGTGGTTTTGGGGCCGGCGGCGGCGGCGGGGCGGCCTCAAGGATTTCTGCAACACCTGCAGCCGCCAACGGTGGCGCTGGTTCAAGTGGGATCATCATAATACGAGAGTATCGTTAACCAAAATATAGAATTTTATAAGGGTTATTGAACCTTTGCATGCTGCGTTAATAAAATAAATACATGTAAACCTGTTAAAATAGTTGCCTCCTTACGTGGAATAGCATCACTTAATTAATTTTGTCTCAGTTTATTGGTGAGCGCATGAAACAAATAACAATCATCGTTTTATTATTATGCAGCGGTGGTATTGCGGCACAAAAAACCAACCCTTTACAACAGTGATCAGCAGCACGCTCCCTGAAATCAAACGAAGATAATGTCCAGTACGCGCTCGGCATCTATGGGGCGAAATGGCTTATGGCTAATGGCTTTACCAACTGCTACCCAGCCAGTTTGAAGAAGGCGACGCAGGTTGCAACTGGTTTAGGTATTACCGGCACAGGAAGATGATCGATCTTTAGGTAGTGGTAGTAAACCAATTATGACGGCGGCGCGGAAACAGATGGTGTGATCATTATTTATGAGTATAAATAATTAATAAATAGAAACGGTTTATAATTTTCTTTTTTATGAAACCTGTCAGTAAAATAGTCCTGATATTCCTCTTTTTTTTGCTCTCACTTAAACTTATTGCACAAAAGAACATTTCAAAATCTACTGCATCGCCAACTGTCAAATTAAAATCCGCCGAAGACTCCATGCAATATGCCCTTGGTGTATACATCGGCCATCGGGAGTAATTAATAATTAAAAATCACTACCGTCTTGTTATAAACTAAAGAGGATCAACTGATTAGAGTTTTGTTCTTTGACATATTGCGGATAAGTATTCGAAAATAATTCAAGTAAATTTGTTTTGCAAAGTAGAGATACACTAAGGATTTGGAGTATTTCATATTGAGTTTGCTTGAGTTTTAATGTATGTTTTACAATTGCCACCATTAAGAAAGTAATCATTGCAATATAGACTTGTGTTTTTACTGCATTGATGCTGTACCCCCAAAATGTTTTGATTTTCAAATGCTGTTTAATCCATTTAAAAAATAGTTCGATGGACCATCGGTATTTATAGAGACCGGCAATTTCCAAGGCACTTATTTCAAAATTGTCTGTGATAAATACAAATTCCCTTTCAATATCACTGTCATAGAATTTTATGCGTCTTATATTATCAGGATGAGATAAAAATACTTTTTTGTTTTTCAACCTGATAGTTTGATCACATATTAATCCTGTGCTTTTATCAACTGGACGGGAAGAAAGTCGCACAAATTTCAAATTATCCTTAGCTCTGGTTACATAATAGGCTCCTGCTTTGTGAATATTGTGTAACCGGCCAAAATCTATGTAACCCTTATCCATTACGTAATAGCTGCCAGCTTCAATTGGAAAAACATCTAAGGCATTTACGTCATGAACAGCGCCACTGGTAACATAAATGAAAGTGGGGATATTTGTTTTAACATCAAGCATTGTATGCAATTTCACAGCTGCTTTATGCTTCCTGAATTTACCCCACCAAAATATATTAAGACAAAGATCAACTACAGTAGCATCGATTGCATATACCGGTGCTTTTATAGACAGATCAAATGACTGAAAAGGAATAGCAAGTTTTTGAGCTTGACCAACTAAAATCATGGCGAATGATTCACAAATTCTATAGTCTCTATTCTCATTTGCTTTAGCAAGATTTGCCTTCGAGGTTCCCTTGCCCATTCCAAGGTGGTATGATTTATTTTGTTGAGACTGGAGACAAAGAATTAAATCACTTAAACTGTCACGATTTGATAGCTGACCAAAGATCATGTAAAGCAATTGATGCCAACAGGTAAATGTTTGTACTTTATAATTTCCCTGATACCTGGCAACACAATGACTAAAATCATTGTGAGGTAAAAAATCGATTAATTGAGCAAAAATATATTTGCCTTGATTCATAATTCATTGATTTATAGATAATTATAAACCAAAAAATCGAAATCATTTCAAATCGTTTGAATTTTAAAAACGATAGAACCCTTATCCAGCAATACTTTCAAAGAACTAGGATATAAAAAACCAAGACGGTAGTGGGTTGAACTGTATAATCACTTATGTTCTTAATCGTGATGCGGTATGCAAAAAAAATAGTGCGAAGCAAATGGATGCGATTGTTTAGCTTGGTAGTGCGTTTCAACACTTACTTTTATGCCAGCCGTTGATTTTGTTTTCATGGTAACTGATATATGATAATTTATTATTTAATCAAAATATCGGTTCAATAATTATCTCGGTTAAAACCGAGTTTGCAATAAAACATTCCGTGTGTGCACGATGGTGTATTTCATTTATTATAGTTTTATCCGGAATGTTATCTCCTGTAAAGGTTATTTTTGGCCTTAGATAAAGTTTTGTTACAGCCATCCTTGATTTTTCATTTTTTTCTAATATCGCTAGTGCGTTATCTTCATAAATTTCTATAGTGTATTTTTTCATTGACGCGATAGCAAGAAAGGTGAGCATGTGGCAACTTGCTAAAGAGGCGGCAAAAGCCTCTTCAGGGTTTACAAATTCTTTTTTGCCAAGATATTCGGCAGCAGCAGATGCCTTGACAACAGTACCTCCTTCGAATTTCCAGCTATGCGTGCGATCATAGTTTTTATAAGAGAAATCTTCTGACTCATTTTTCCAAAGTAAATTAACTGTATGTTCTGACATGGTTATTTTGTTTAATTCATTAGATTTAATAATGGAAATTAGGATTTTTATTATTTAGGTTTTTTTTATGCTTACTACCTTTATATTCTAAACGGGTTATGCTATCACCAACATCGTTTGCATAAACCAACGCCCTGGCAACTATAGATTTATTTCTTTCCTGCGCTTTATCCTTCAGATCATCCGATTTAATGCCTTCTTTATTCTCCGTATCATCGTTGAAGTAGCATTCAAGTTTATTGCCTTGTCGCCTATACAAAGAGGTATTTTGATAACGGGTCGCAAAAGGAGAATCAGTTTTAAAATTAGTAGACCAGGTATGGCAGCACAAATAGCTTCCGCAGGGACCAATACCGCCTATGCGACAGGCTTCCTCACGTATCCCAATTTGACGCATCTCAACACGTATATGAAAGGCTTCGGACAGGTGTTTAATTAACTCCCGGAAATCCACACGTCCTTCGGCTGTGTAATAAAATGTGGCTCTAGATTTATCGCCTTGGTAATCTACATCGCTCAATTTCATAGATAAATCAAGCTCTTTAGCCAAACCCCGTGCTTTATACAAAGTATCTAATTCTATCTCTTTGGCCAGCTTCCATTTAGTTACATCAGCAGGGGTGGCTCTCCGATAGATTTTTTTAACTACTTCCTCCGTACGCATATTCTTTTTCCTGAGCTGCATACGTACCAGTTCACCGGTTAAGGAAACATGTCCAACATCATGACCACCCATATTGCCCTCCACAACAACCAATTCTCTATTTTTGAAATATATGTTTTGATGATTAAGATAGAATTCCTTACGGGATCCTTTAAATTTAATCTCTATAATATTGCAAACTTTATAATCAGGTGACATAACAATATCCGACAGCCAGTCATATACATCTGATTGACTGCAACCATACGTAAGGCACGATCCATTATTTTTGAAACCTCCAGGAACAGAAGAACCTTCTGTTGAAAAATTATCATAATCCATATTAACCTATATATTGAGTCCCTTTCGGGACCGTATGAAAGTTTAAAATTTCTGTTTAATAAAAAAATCTGAGATAATCAAAATCCATCTTCATCAATTTCTTTCACATACATTTTGGATATATGGTGCTTGTATTTTTCATTAGGTTGCTATTTTTTAGTATTATTTTTTTTGTGAAAGTATTAATCGTAATGAGGTGTCTTTTGTAAAATAATTCCACACCCAGTTGATGAATATAATCAGCTTGTTTTTAACACTCAAAATGAGCATCAAATGCACAAACATCCAAACATACCAGGCCAAATAGCCTTTAAACTTTATAAACGGCAAGTCAACTACAGCCATATTTTTTCCTATTGTAGCCATTGAACCAAGATCTTTATATTCAAAATCACGAAGCGGTTTATTAGCAATTATGGCTTTGAAATTCTTAGCCAAATTTTTTGCTTGATTAATAGCAACATTAGCTAATTGCGGATGTGCATTGGGATACTTTAGAGTTTGCATATAAGCCATGTCGCCAATGGCAAAAACAGTTGAATAACCCAAAACAGCGTTTGTACCATCCACCTTTATTCTATTGCCTGGTGCAAACACATCCTCCTTTAAACCATTTATCAGATTGCCTGTAACGCCTGCTGCCCAAATCATATTTTTGCTTTTTATCAACTGCCCATTACTTAAAGTTACTGTTTCGCCATCATAGTTTTTTACAAATACTTCGGTATAAAGTGTAACACCCATTTGTTTCAAATATTTTTGTGAAGCATTTTGAGCATTATTACTCATACTACTCAAGGTGTATTTAGTGCCTTCAACCAAAATAATATTCAACTTTAAAAAATGAATACCGGGATACTCCTTTGGCAAAATATTTTTTTTGATTTCAGCAAATGCACCTGCCAATTCAACACCCGTTGGTCCGGCACCCACAATTACAATATTGAGTAAACTTTCTTTTTCAGTTTCAGGAGCAGAAATAATTTGTTCAAAATTCAGCAATATATGATTCCTTATAGTGATGGCATCGTAAGTGGTTTTCAACGTTAAGGCATTTTTCATAATTTCATTGTTGCCAAAAAAATTGGTCTTACATCCAGATGCAATTACCAGGTAGTCGTATTGAAAACTTCCGAAAGTTGAAATAACTGTATTCGAATCAGTATCAATTTTTAATACTTCAGCCATTCGTATTTGAACATTTCTTTTGTGTTGAAATATTTTCCTGAATGGAAACGAAATACTTGATGGCTCCAATTGAGCAGTGGCAACCTGGTAAAATAAAGGTTGAAATTGATGATGATTTAATTTGTCTAAAAGCAATACATTAAAATAATTCGTATCAAGATTTTGAATGAATTGCAAACCAGCAAAACCGCCACCAATAACAATGATATTTTTTTTTAAGTTCATTTTTATTGGTGGCGGTTTTGCTGGTTTGCAATTCATTCAAAATCTTGATACGAATTATTTTAATGT
>JBKJPR010000395.1:0-7192 GCA_046594275.1 Sediminibacterium sp. | reverse complement strand
GGCCCTCATTAGGGTGGAGCCGGCAACGCTGGTATCTTTTTCTGCATGGCGCAACAGGATAAACGTAGTGGTTTGTGCCGAAACACAACTGTGAAACGCAGCCACCATTACACAGAGGGTTAGGAGGCAAATTATTTTTTTCATATATCCATTTTAAAAAGGAAAGATACCCGTAGGATGGTAATCAATTGTTACATTCTTACAAAAAGATATAGCAAATATTTCACACCTTATTCAGTTTCATGGGATTACTTTTGAATCGGATTCACGGCGCCATGATTAGTGGCAACATTTTTGACTAATAAGGAAAACAGCTATATGAAACAATTGGTAACGCTTCTTTTTTTGGGAATAGTATGCAGCAACCTGGAGGCACAGGGCCTCAAAGGGCTTATTAATAAAGCAAAACAGGCTGTTACCAGTAGTACCGGCACTTTGGGAAATGATGATATTGTAGCGGGTTTAAAAGAGGCGCTTATAGTTGGATCAGAGAAAGGATCTTACTCCCTCTCAAAAGCCGATGGATTCTTTGCCAATGCCGCCTTGAAAATATTGATGCCGCCCGAGGCACAAAAAATAGAAAATAGCCTGCGGAAAATAGGCATGGACAAGCAAGTGGATGATGCCATACTCAGCATGAACCGGGCAGCGGAAGATGCCTGTAAAAGTGCGGCGCCTATTTTTACCAATGCCATCAAACACATGAGTTTCCACGATGCATTGGGTATTTTGAAAGGCGGTGATACTGCCGCAACCGGTTACCTGAGAAATAAAACCGCCAATGATCTCACAGTTTCCTTCAGGCCGGTTATCGAGCAATCCTTACAGAAAGTGGATGCTACAAAATACTGGAACACGCTGATCACCAATTATAACCGCTTCAGCCTGAAGAAAATTAATCCCGACCTGGCTGCCTATGTTACAGAAAGGGCATTGAATGCTATATTTTTCCAGGTGGCCATTGAAGAGAAAAATATACGCCAGAATCCTTTGGCAAGAACTTCAGATATTTTGAAAAAAGTATTTGCAAGATAAATTGGTGAATGGGCAATGGTGAATGGTCAATGGTCAATGGATAAAAGACATACTCACCCCTCACTATTCACCACTCACCACTCACCATTGCCCATTCACCATTCACCATTCACCACTCACCACTCACCATTGCCCATTCACTACCCCACTACTGTCAGAAATATCAACGAAAAGCTTCATCATCAAGGTTATTAGTCTTATCAACGATCTTCCTGATTTCTATGTCCAGTTCATTGGCGCTATCCACGAGGTGCCCGAATATCTCAAGGTCATTAAGGGCGCCACTGTTTTTGAGTATCTCAATGACACCTAAAATATTTGCAAGTGGTCTTCGCACTTCGTGTGACTGGATAAAAGCAATCTCACGCAATACCTTATTCTGTGTTTTTATTTTTTCCTGTATCAGGATATCATCCGTAATATCGCGATTGGTACCAATAAGGCTCAATATCCTGCCGCTTTCCGACTTCTTGATGATGGCATGCGATTCAATATGTCTGGTTCTGCCATCGGGAAGAATAATCCGGTATACTGCGCCATTGATTTCTTTTTTGCGTGACAACAGTTCGCCGATGATTTGTGACATCAATTCTGCGTCATCCGGATGAACGGAGGTATTAAAGATCTTGAACAGGCTCGTGGTTGTGTTGGAAGGATAGCCATACATGGCATACATTCTTTCATCCCATATTACCTGGTTAGTACCCAGATCAATTTCCCAAATACCGATTTCAGCAGAATCGGTAGCAAGGCTTAAACGTTGTACTAATTCTTCCTGCTGAAGCTGTGCCAGTTTTCTACGGGTGATATCATTTTCGATGGCCATAAAACCCAGGTGCTTACCATCTTCATCAAACAGGGGCTGGCAATCAACTTTTAACCAGATGGACTTTCCATTCTTGCCATAACTGATGAATTCTTCATTGAAAGGGAGCCTGTTGTCAAGTGCTAGGCGTATTCTTTTCTGGTTCTCTGTATCCATTTCGGGGCCATCCAGCGAATATCCGAGTTTTCTGCCGCTTACTTCTTCCAGGCTATACCCGCTAATCCTGGTAAAACCCTCATTCACCCAGGTAATACGCTCGTCAGCATCGGTTATTAATACTGAATTGGTGGTGTTATGCGCCACTAATGCCAGCCTTTTCACTTCATCTTTGCTTTTTTCAAGCGCATTTTCTATTTGCTTTCTTTCAGTTATCTCAAAAATACATCCATCTACATAGCTTACCTGGTTTGCTTCTTCATATACCCCCTGTCCTCTTTCCAATACCCAGCACAGTTCCCCATTTTTTTTGACGATCCTGTATTCTATTTCAAACTTTTCTTTCACGGCTACTGCATGCAGGATCTTTTTTTTCAGCGATTCCCTGTCTTCTTCGTATACGATCTTGGAGTATCCACCTTTCCTGTCCTGTACAAAATAATCCCGGGGGTAACCTGTAAGCGTTTCTATTTCATCGCTGAAAAATTCAAGTGAGAGCCACTCATCACCTGCACAACGGTAAATAACACCAGGTATGTGGTTGATGAGCGTACGGAATTTTTCAATATCCTGTAAGTTATCCATAGACCGCAGTTAGTATTCAATCTGGATATTAAGTTAGTCATTCGCTTCATTCAGAAAAAATAAAAAAGGCCGTTGACCGGCCTTTTTATAAACAATTAAACACAAACAGGATTAATCTCTATTAAATATCGATGGCTTCCCCATAGGCGACGGCGGTTGCTTCTTTCAATCCTTCGCTCATGGTAGGGTGTGGGTGACTGGCATTCAATATCTCATGCGCCGTGGTTTCCAGCTTGCGCGCTACTACTGCTTCTGCAATAATCTCGGTAACGTTCATACCAATCATATGGCAACCCAGGAACTCACCGTATTTGGCATCATAGATCACTTTTACAAAACCTTCGGTGGCGCCGGCTGCGCTGGCTTTACCACTTGCCATAAAAGGGAACTTACCCACTTTCAGTTCATAACCGGCTTCTTTCGCCGCTTTTTCTGTGTAACCCACACTGGCAATTTCAGGGGTGCAATAGGTACAGCCAGGGATATTATTGTAATCCAATGGTTCTGGTAAATGATGAAACTTTTTTTCATTATATCCAATATGTTCAGCCGCATTGATACCTTCCTTTGAAGCCACATGCGCCAAAGCCTGGCCGGGTGAACAATCGCCAATTGAATAGATACCCTGAACAGAGGTTTGCTGGTATTGGTCAACCACGATCTTTCCTTTTTCTGTTTTGATACCGTTCTCTTCCAGTCCGATATTCTCGATATTCGCAACCACGCCCACGGCGCTCAATACTATGTCTGCTTCGAGAGTAATCGTACTGCCATCCTGTTTTTTCACAAGGGCTTTTACCCCGGCACCGCTGGTATCAACAGATTCTACAGAAGCATTCGTCATAATATCAATACCCTGCTTCTTATACTGCTTTTCTAATTCTTTGGAAATGTCTTCGTCTTCTACTGGAACAATACGTGGCAGAAACTCAACAATGGTCACTTTAGTGCCCATGCTTGCATATACATAAGCAAACTCAACGCCGATGGCGCCGCTGCCTACAATGATCATGCTGTTCGGTTTTTCAGGCAGCACCATCGCTTCGCGGTAACCAATTACTTTCTGGCCATCCTGTTTCAGGTTAGGCAATTCTTTGCTTCTTGCGCCTGTGGCTATCACAATATATTTACCTTCTACAATTTTTGTACTTCCATCAGCCGCGGTAACTTCTATCTGGCCCTTTGCTTTGATCTTACCGTAACCCATTACCACATCTATCTTGTTCTTTTTCATCAGGAAGGTTACGCCTTTGCTCATTTTATCTGCAACGCCACGGCTGCGTTTAATAACCGCGCCAAAATCAGCTTCCACACCACTCGCATTGATACCATACTGGGTGCTATGCTTCATATATTCATATACCTGGGCGCTTTTCAATAATGCTTTGGTAGGAATACAACCCCAGTTAAGACATATCCCGCCAAGGCTTTCTTTTTCAATGATTGCTACTTTGAATCCTAATTGCGAAGCACGTATAGCAGCGGGATATCCACCCGGACCGCTACCTAAAACAACCACATCGTAAGCCATAACTATATTAATTGATTAATTGAGTTGATTGATAAGCCAAATGGCGGATGCAAAAATACTTGCAAAAGGGCAAATGGAAAAAAGAGAGTTGGGGGAAGGGGGGAGTTGGGAGTTAGGAGTTAGGAGTTAGGAGTCTGGAGTTGGGAGTTGGGAGTTTTTAATACGGCTTTTCATTGACATAACCTAAAAGCCAACTCCAGACTCCAAACTCCTAACTCCTAACTATTCAAAGAATATCCTCACCGTCTGGTAAAACCACTTATTCTCCATGGAAGAGCCTGCCTGCTGCATTTGCTCGTTGAAGCCCTGGAGGCCGAATAAACCAGCCATATTGCCGTTGCGGAGGGCAATTTCGAGGTAGCCGGCTGAGTTGAACCAGGCAAGTTTTTCTGATTCGGATACAGAGGTATAGTTATCGCTGATCACATCTATGATCTCGTTGCGTTTGAATACGATTTTGAAATTCCTGCCATTACGTTGTTCCACGAACTCTTCTTTAGTGATATTAATGATCACATTCTCGAAATTATCGATGAACAGTATCTGTCCTTCCATCCAATCGGGTCCAAGTGTGGCACGAAGCGGGTATTTCTCAACGATATTACTGATGGCAGGGCCCGCAGCGAATAGATCGCCTGCCTGGTGTATGGCCACGAGCTTTTCTGCCACTAACTGGGTCAACTGCAGCAGGGTGCTTTCTTTGGTTACGTTAATAGACACCATTTCTGGAGGTTTTTTACCTGTGATCATCGTAAGCAATCCGTTATCCGGACAAATAATGTACTGGCCATTGTGTTTGGCCACCAGCAGGTATTTTACAGCCGAATCGAACAGGTTTGCAATTACCAGGTGAAAAGTGCCGGGCGGATAGTATTTGAATGCATTGTTACAGGTATAGGCTGCCTGGGGGAAATTGGTTTGGGAAAGATAATGGGTAATATCACAAATAGTCAGGGTTGGCAACAGGTTTACAAACTGTCCCTTGATAGCGCCAACAAGATAATCCCGCTGGCCTATATCAGTTGTCAACGTTAGAATAGGCATGCCGATGGTTAAACGTTTGAAGTGGGTAGTTATTTCACCAACTCCCCGTTTTTAAAGAAAAATTTCCTGACCAGTTTATCCGCAAGCGAAGGAAAAAAACGGTTCAATAAAACGGTTCGTTTACCCGTAGAAGTAAGTACCAGTGTTCTTTTCCGCTTTTCAATGGCATCCAGTATATGAACGGCACATGTTTCAGCGCTCATCATTTTACCTTCATCCATCGGAGATTCTCCCTGTGATTTACCTTCGCTGTTCAGGGCAACATTCCGGATATTGGAAGTGGTAAAGCCGGGGCATACCCACATTACATTGGTACCGCTCGCCAGTAATTCGGTGCGCAAAGCTTCGAGCCAGCCATTAACGGCAAACTTAGAAGCAGAATAGCCGCTGCGGCCCGGCAATCCCCGGTAACCGGCTATGGAGGAAACACCCACTACCGTTCCTTTATTCTGAATGATATAAGGCAATGCGAATTTTGTACAATACACGGTCCCCCAGAAATTTACATCCATTACTTTACGGATGGTATCCAGTTCCACTTCTGCTACTACGGAACGCATGGAGATACCGGCATTATTAATCAGGATATCAATGGTGCCAAAGGATTTGATGACTGCTTCAATGAAATTACGGCAATCAGACTCTCTACTTACATCGGTAGTATGGATCAAAAGCGGCTTACCCGGGTAAGATGATTGTAAATGATATAGTTTATCATAATTACGTCCGCAGGTGGCTACTTTTGCCCCATGATGAAGGAATGCATCCACCAAGGCCTTCCCTATCCCCTCTGACCCCCCGGTTATAACAACGATCTTGTTTTGAAATATGGACATATCCGTAATGTGTTAATCAGGCAAAAATAGGCAGTTAGCCGGTCAGTTATTGACATCATTGTGGGTAAATGCAATAATAAATAAGCATAAAAATTTGGCTGGTTTTCTATTTCACCTATTTTTGCACTCCCAAAACAGGGGCTTGTTATGCTAACTGCATGATAAACACCCGATTCCGTAGCTCAGTTGGTAGAGCAATACACTTTTAATGTATGGGTCCTGGGTTCGAGTCCCAGCGGGATCACTTAATGAAGATTAGATCGTTGAAAATCAACGATCTATTTTTTTACTCTATAATTTACTCTATAAAGAACTCTTTTGCTTCTGATAGTTTACTTAGGTTTACTCGGCTTGATCTATCATTGTAAAGGTATATTTATTTTATCTCATTTTAGTCTGATTTAGTTATAAGGATATTCCACTGAAATATATGGGCAAAGGAATAAACAACAATTATTTCACATTTTACCATACCGCACTTGGCTTATCTTCTCATTAAAAATTTTACCTTTAAGAAAAGGAAAAGTGATGAAAGATTTGATGAAGAAAACGAAGTCCTTTATAACATTTGACTTCCCCTTACAGCCAGCCTACATTAATGCCCAATTTGTCCAGGAACATCGAAAAATTCAAGTAGAATCTCCTCATTGGAGTACAGCCGCCACCCGGCAAAAATTAATCGCGAAATACTGGTTTACTCATGTGCCAGCACATTTTTCTACAATAATTGGGGTTCCGGCACTATTTTTTCTCTTTAACCCTGACAATTTTAACCACCCCTCTCTGTTTTTAGTAAGTGTGGTGATTGCTGGATTATTCTGCTTCCCCATCTTATGTCTTTTTCATTACCGTCCGTTTTTTAGTGCCCACTATTTACCCAACCTTGAAACAGCAAAGGAAGTCTATGAATCCAAACAACTGGAGCAAATGGAGAAGTGTCGGCAGACGCAATTATCCAATTTGGCCCTAACCCTGGTGTTTTATGTATTTGACAAAACCAGCGGAATCAATACGCTGCAATGTAATGGTCATTCTGCCGGTTTGCTGATGAATCTATTTGGAGTTGATCAAGGCAGCCTTAAAAAGAACCTGGAGCTTATTTACGGGAAGAAAAAAAGCTTGCTACCCAGGAAACAGACAGAGATATTAATTCGCATTGATGAAGCGGTTACTTTTTTT
>JBKJPR010000362.1:0-7315 GCA_046594275.1 Sediminibacterium sp. | reverse complement strand
TCCACCGCCCTTACAAAAGCAAGCTGCCTGCCATCGGGGTTCCAGGCAGGCTGCGAAGCAGGCTCCCGGGTAAGTTGCCTGGGTGCTGCAGAACCATCGGTGGGTACTACATATAACTGGTTCACATATTTATGCTCCCATTTACTGTCGCCATCGGACTCGATACTGTTCACTACAAAAGCAGCTTTGCTGCCGTCGGGACTGATGGTAACTCCGCTGAGCTGTTTTATTTTCAGCATATCGGTTACTTTAATCGGCTCATTATTGTTTTGGGCAAATAATGAATGGACGATGCAAAGGGTAAACAGCAGGGATAGTTTCTTCATAGCCATTTGATTTGGGCAGTCAAAATACAAAGAAATGCCGAGTAGAAATATTTTTGAATTTTGGGATAATAAAATTTTTCGAATTTCCATCTCCCATTCCAAAATTCAGTACCCTCTTTTAAACCAATTCTCAAACAGGCTTTTGTACTTTTGCACCTTAAAACCCAAAATATGAGTCCATTAGTAGAAGAATTCAATACGTACCGCGAAAAGATGAACGAAGTGATCCTAAGCAAAAATAACCTGGTGATGAAACGCTTATGGAACCTGGATACCAATACTTATGAAGATGGCGCCCTGGACAGGAAAACCAAGGAAATGCTGGGACTGGTGGCCAGCATGGTGCTGCGTTGTGATGACTGCATCAAATACCACCTCGGCAAAAACCATGAACTGGGCGTGAACACAGCGGAAATGTACGAGATATTTGCCGTGGCCAACATTGTGGGCGGCACTATAGTGATACCCCATACGAGGAGGGCGGCGGAATATTGGGAAGAACTGGAAGCCAATTAATAATTAATAATTAGCAATTAATAATTATTTAGCAGTTTGTGGCGTAATTTAGTAGCCTGAATTCAATTACTAATTATTAATTATCAATTACTAATTAAAATATGTCAGAGACGTTAACAGAAGCCGCTCCAATCTTAACTGCTAAAGACTTCGCCACCGATCAGGAAGTGCGATGGTGTCCGGGTTGCGGAGATTATTCTATACTTGCCCAGGTACAGAAGATCATGCCGAATATGGGTGTGCGTAAAGAAGATATTGTGATTATCAGCGGGATAGGTTGCAGCAGCCGTTTTCCTTATTATATGAACACCTATGGAATGCACAGTATTCATGGACGCGCCACAGCGGTGGCCAGTGGATTAAAAGCTACAAGGCCCGAACTGAGCGTATGGATCGTAACAGGAGATGGAGATGGGTTGAGTATCGGCGGTAACCATACCATTCATTTGCTGAGAAGGAATTTTGATGTAAATATCCTTTTGTTCAATAACCAGATTTATGGGTTAACCAAAGGGCAATATTCACCCACCTCTGAACCCAATAAGGTTACCAAGAGTACCCCATTCGGCAGTATTGACCATCCTTTCAATCCCCTGGCGCTGGCCATGGGGGCTGATGCCAGTTTTATTGCCCGGAGTATGGACAGGGATCCCAAACACCTGCAGGCCATGTTGACCCGGTCGTACCAGCACAAAGGAGCATCATTCCTAGAAATATACCAGAACTGTAATATTTTCAACGATGGCGCTTTTGAAGTCTTCACCGAAAAATCCAGCAAAGCTGATCAAGCCTTGTTCCTGGAGCAGGGTAAACCCCTGGTATTCGGCTCCTCACAGAATAAAGGCATCAAATTAGATGGACTGACACCTGTTGTGGTGGAACTGGGTAATGGTGTAAGTGCCGATGACCTGTGGATACATGATGACCGCGATTTTTACAAGGCGCAGACACTGGTGCGTATGTTCGACGGCCCCAACAAAGAAGGCACTCATTTTCCACGCCCGTTTGGGGTGTTCTATGAAGCAGACAGAGCCTGTTACGAAGATATCATGGCCATGCAGATACAGGAAACCATTGCTACCAAAGGCAAGGGCGATCTGGATAAATTATTGCGGGGAAAAGAAGTGTGGGAGATAGTATAACCATGCAACCTGACTTACTGCCTACTCAAAACCCTTGCCTGGCGTAAGGGTTTTTATATTTTGACTATTTCGTTCCTGATGGCGAAGAGTACCAGACCTACACGGGAAGCCACTTTCAGTTTTTCAAACAGGATATCGCGGTAGCCATCAATGGTTCTGGGGCTGAGGTACATGGCAAGGGCTATTTCTTTATAGGATTTATCGGTACAGAGCCACCGTAAAAATTCTTTTTCCCGTTCACTCAGGTCCAATGCCTTCTGTTGCTCGCTATCTTCCTCTGCATACATATGATTTATGGAATGGAGGATATTGTTATACAACAGTTCGTTGATGTAAATGCCTTTGTTTACCACCGAATCCAGCGCTTTTTTTAACTCCGTCAATTCTGCGTCTTTCAGGATATACCCTTTAGCACCGTTACGCAGCATTTTGATGATCGATCGCTCATCATTGAGCATGCTTAGCGCCAGGATCTTTATCTGCGGGTAATGTGTAGTAATCCATGATGCTGTTTCATAGCCATTCATTTCGGGCATGGTAACATCCAGCAACACTAACTGGGGCAGGTTATCCGGATTAAGCAGTTGTGTAAAATGTTTGCCGTTATTGGCCTCAAACAACACTTTGTATCCACTAAATGAATTAATGACAGAAGCTAAACCGTTTCTTAATAAGGTATGATCATCAACCAATGCAACACTTATCATAAACTGGGCCATTAAGATACATAACCCCTACTGCCGTAACAACTGGGGTAGATAATAAAAAGGTGCTTTTACTATCGGACCTCAAATTCGATCATTTATTTGGAAAATGATTACGTGTTTTTAACGGAATTATTACCCGTTTAAACACCCAGAAAATTCAGGTATTAACTACCTTTTTTAACAGGTTCTTCCGTTTTATTTTTGTTTTGTAAGAAAGTTATTAGCAGGATTTTCTTACACAGTTTTCATCGGGGGTTACAAACAAACAGAAGGCGGCACAAGGCCGCCTTATTGTTTTATCAGAAGCTGTTTAAAAGCGTATTGCTAATTAGTGATTAATAATTAATGCGAATCAGGGGTTAAAAAATCATCCCTATGGAGTTATTTGAGTGGGTGTAAGGTTTCAATAAGAGAAGGACAGAAGAAAAGAAAAAAAAAGAATCTCTTTCACCTTTTTTTCTCCTGTCCTTCTCTTATTGAAACAGCATTTGAGAATGCTATTATTTCGTACGACTAATTTCGCTTCAGATCAGTGTAAATCCTGACAAAAATAATCAACTGTTAAACCCCTGATTGGCATTACTAATTAAAAATACACATCTTCAATCATAAATATCTCTTTCACTTCCTCATTCATCAGGGTAATGGCTATCACATCAAATTGAATATATTTCCATTCCGGGTGCTGATACTGGTATTCTTCAGCGGCATTCTTGAGATGACTCATTTTTTCCCGCGTGATACTTTCTTCCGGCTTTCCATAACGCAGTGAATACCGGGTTTTGACCTCAATAAAATGAAGAAACTTGTCCCTGGAAGCTATGATATCTACTTCCCAACGCCTGAATCGCCAGTTCCGGGCCAGCAGGGTATAACCGTTTTTTACAAGGTATCCAGCAGCAATTTCTTCCCCTTTATTGCCTGTGGCTTTATTATTGTACATAATCAACTGAATGGTTCCCTTAAAAATAGGGTACGATACAAGATATTTTACTTTTATACGTTATAGATTAATACGGGTAAATAATACGCTGATGGAGTTAACAAATAAAATGTATAAGCTGAAAGGGAGGATATTGCATTATGCCTGGGGTGGCTATGAATTTATCCCGGCTTTATTAGGTATCAGTAATCCCGACCACAAACCATTTGCCGAATACTGGCTGGGGGCGCATCCGCTGGCGCCTGCTGAAGTAATGATGCCCGGTGGGCCGGTATCCTTATATAATTTGATACAGGAAGACCCAGCCATTATCTCAGGCAAAGTATATGACCGTTTTGGCGGTCTGCCTTACCTTTTCAAGGTCCAGGATGTGAAGGATATCCTCTCCATCCAGGTACACCCGGGCAAGGCAGAGGCAGAAAAAGGATTTGACAGGGAAGAAGCAGAAGGCATACCTATTAATGCACCTCACCGTAATTATAAAGACAGGAACCATAAACCCGAAATGCTGGTAGCATTAAGCGAGTTTTGGTTGCTGCATGGCTTCAAACATACATCTGAGATAGAAAAGGCATTGGGTGAAATTCCTGAATTCAATGTATTGCTGCCTTATTTTAAGAGAGAAGGATTGAAGGCTCTGTACCAATTTGTTATGGAAATGGATCAGCCTGAAATTAATGCCCTGTTGGGCAACCTGGTAAAAAGAGAGATACGCAGAAAACAGGAAGGTGTATTGAGCAAAGAAATGCCAGGCTGGTGGGTTTCAAAACTATTCGAGGGAAGGGGCGAGATAGGAAATATTGATAGAGCGATATTCTCCCTTTACTTTTTTAATATTGTTAAGCTCAATCCCGGCGAAGGGATGTTCCAGGGAGCGGGTATTCCGCATGCTTACCTTGAGGGGCAAACCATGGAGCTAATGGCCAATAGCGATAATGTGCTGCGCGGTGGGTTAACACCCAAACATATTGATGTGCCTGAATTGATGAAACATACCCTGTTTCAAAGTATCGTTCCGGATGTAATGAAAGGGGATCCGGCCCGTACGGGCGAAAAGATCTATCCTTGTCCGGTAGCGGATTTCGGTATTGCTAAAATAGATGTATCACCAGGCATTTCTTATACAAACCAGGCAGGTTCACTGGAGATTATCATTGTAACCGCCGGCGGTGCTGTTATCAATAATATACTGGCATTGAAAAGGGGGGAAGCAGTGGCAGTATTTGCAGGCGAATCGTATACCATAGAATCTTCCGGAGATTGCACCCTGTTCAGGGCCTTTGTTCCCGCTATGTAAGTTTATTCACAGGCTGAGGAAAATTGAAACGGAGATAATCCATTTAACGCTTATTTTTGCCCTTGAAACTTTGAATCAAATGAAAATCAATAGATCTCTGGTTATTTCTCTTATTGTAATGGTACTGGTAAGCGCTTTGTACAGGATACTCCCTAACCGCCCCATGGGATTTGCTCCCCAGATTGCTATTGGCTTGTTCAGCGGCGCCTTATTTGTCAAGGATAAAAAATGGGCTTTTGCGCTGCCTTTATTGTCTATGTTTATTTCAGACCTGTTATACCAGGTATTATATACGTATGGCATGACCAGTATCATGGGTTTTTATGATGGCCAGTGGATCAACTACCTCTTATTTGCCGGATTAACCTGTTTCGGGTTCCTGATCCGTAAAAACAGGATCAGCAATGTTGTTGTTGCTGCTTTAGCGGCGCCTACTACTTACTTCCTGGTCTCTAATTTTCTGGTATGGGCCAGTAACCGTGGATTTGGATTGAACCGCCCCAAAACTTTTAACGGCTTACTGCTTACCTATTCTGATGCATTGCCTTTTTATCTGAACAGCCTTATGGCAACAGTAGTTTTTTCGGCTGTTTTGTTTGGAACTTATTACCTGGCTCAGAATTGGTTTACGAAGAAGCAACTGGCATAATATTTATCATATTTTTTGAAAAGCTCCTTTTTCAAAGAAAGGGGCTTTTTTATTGTCACTGCGATTACAAAGGGCGTTAAATTTTATATATGTGAAGCAAGGGTTGAACAACAGTTACGGTTAGAATTATCTGAACCCGGATGCGGTTTCAATAATAGAACGACAAGAGAAAAGAAGAAACTCTTTAGCCTCTTTTTCTTCTGTCCTTCTCTTCTTGAAACCGAATTGGAGAATGCCGATATTTATTGCGACTGATTTTGCCACAGACCAGCATACAGTTTTAATCAGTTATAACTGAGGCAGAAAATAGTCATACGTTTAACACTTGATTGGCATTATATACTAATTCTGAGAACCAATAATTCTCGTGCTGAAGAGTTCTGACGATCTTTACCTGGATAGCTTTTGAAAACAATGGGCAATTTACCACGAACGTGTGGAACTCCCCGTTCTCTCCACAGGCATCAACACCTAATGCTTCCAATTCTTCTACCAAATCTGCAGATATTTTCTTTCCCAGGAATTTTTCACCCATAACTGTATTACAGCTCACAATAATGGTTTCAATACCACTGTCGATCATTTCCATCACTAAAGCCTTCCTGTTTTGTTGCCAGAGCGGCAATACGGCAGTTAACCCCGCGGCAGTGCATACTTTTTCTTCCCAGTCACGGTGGGCCTGCAGGTCAATGTCGCCAAAAACGGCATGGGAAAGCTGGTAAGTCTTTTTCAACTGCAGGAGTGCATTTACAAAATGTGGTTCATATTCCTTCCAGTTGCTGCTGATCAGGTGAATCGGTAATCCTGCCGCGTCAGCCTGTGCCTGTAATAGGGAAGAAGGTATGCCATGACTGCGGGATATCTTACCCTCTTCATTCAGTACATTCAATAAAATTTTTGGCGAATAGCCTTGATGGATGGCCTGCATTAAAGCAAAGCAACTGTCTTTACCGCCGCTCCAACTGCATAGTATACTACCATCATTCATAGAGTCTGTTATTAATCTCTTTTTCAACACATAGCCCTATAAGAAGTTCTGTTTCGTTAAAATAAATTAGCGTAGAAGCGCTATTATTTCTTCCGCTGTGTTTCGCTGTGCCTGTGGTTCAAAAAAAACCACAGAGGCATAGAGACAGGGAGTTTCACAGAGTCTGTTTCGCTTATAGAAACTTTAGATTGAAGCGTTATTACTTATTACGCTGTGTTTCTCTGTGCCGCTGTGCCTCTGTGGTTCAAAAAAAACCACAGAGGCACAGCGACAGGGAGGTTCACCGAGTATGTTTCTCTTAAAATAACTTTAGATTGGAAGCGTTATTAGTGCTAACTCTGTGTTTCTCTGTGCCGCTGTGCCTTTGTGGTTCAATAAAAAACCACAGAGATCCAGCGGCAGGGAGTCTCACAGCGTACTTCTAAAAGGAGTTATAAACTATTCTCCTTCTCATACCACTCATCCACCAGCAAATGTTTCTTGTCAGCCGCGGCAGTGGCCAGTTCATCACAGCGGTTATTCATGGCATTATCGGCATGGGCGCGTACCCAGTAAAAACGGATATTGAATTTTTTTGCCAGCGCATGATACTGCACCCACAGGTCCTTATTTTTTTTGCCGCCCTTAAAATCTGTTTTGATCCAATTATCCAGCCATTTTTTTTCAACCGTATTCACCACGTACTGGCTGTCTGTATAAATGGTAACGGGTATATGTTGTTTGGTCAGCGACTGCAATGCAATGATC
>JBKJPR010000351.1:0-7301 GCA_046594275.1 Sediminibacterium sp. | reverse complement strand
GCCGATGGAACTGCGATCAGTAAGGTTAACAATACAAATACGGAGCCGAGAAACGGGTTTAATCCCGTAACGAACATGTGGTGTGCCCAAACTAAAAAAGCAAGAATAGCGATCGCAAACAGTGAACCGATCATAGCCATATATCCGAAAATGGGCTTACGTGAATTAACAGACAGTATCTCTGACACCATTCCCATGGCCGGCAAAATGATAATATATACTTCCGGGTGACCCAGGAACCAGAATAAGTGTTGATACAGGATCGCACTTCCGCCTTCATTAGGCAATGCTCCTATTCCACTGATAAAAATGTCGGAGAGATAAAAGCTGGTGCCGAAATTCCTGTCGAATATCAACAGGATAAACCCTGAGAACAATACAGGGAATGATAATACACCCAGAATCGCTGTAAAGAACAATGCCCAGATGGTAAGCGGCAACCGCGTCATACTCATACCCTTGGTACGCATGTTCAGGATAGTGGCGATATAGTTTAACCCACCTAACAAAGACGATACCACGAACAATGCCATCGATATCAGCCACAGATCCATACCTGTTTTGGAGCCTGGCGAGGCATCGCCCAAGGCGCTTAACGGAGGATACGCTGTCCAGCCACCACTGAAGGGACCAGTTTCAACAAAAATAGAAGATAACATGACGATACTGGCGGTAAAAAAGAACCAGTAGCTGAGCATATTCAGGAAAGGGGAAGCCATATCCCTGGCGCCTATCTGTAAAGGGATTAAGAAGTTAGCAAAGGTTCCGCTCAGGCCCGCTGTTAATACAAAAAACACCAGTACAGTGCCGTGTGTAGTGACCAATGCATAATAAGCCGCGGGAGTAATATGACCGTTCTCGGCCCATTTGCCCAGAAGCGTATTCAAAATAGGGAAACTGGAATCAGGATATCCTAATTGCAGGCGGAACAAAACGCTCATCAGGCCACCCAATACCGCCCAGAACATCCCTGTAATCAGGAACTGTTTGGCAATCATTTTATGGTCCTGGCTGAAAACATACTTGCTGATGAATGTTTCATGATGATGGTGTTCGTGGTGATGATCACCATGACCCTCATGCGTTGCCACATCGGAATGTGTGTGCAAAACAGCTTCGTTACTCATACTCTGTGTCTCCTTTAATTAAGTTCTATTCGTTATGATCATGCCGTGGAATGATCTGTTTTTTGTTACAATCCAGCCACCGACTTTACGGCGACCGCAATGGGTTTGACAGCTATTTTGACACTGTCAGCGGGTTTGGCATTGCCCGGGTTCTTATCAGGAAATGCGGTCAGGTAATTGGGTGTTTTTTTCGCCATCCACACATCAAACTCCTCCTGGTCTACCACCTCAATAATACCTCTCATAGAATAGTGACTATTACCGCACATCTGGTCGCAACTCATCTCGTACACAAAGTTCGGGTTATTGGTCATTTCCTTCATTTCCTTCGTGGTATATTTTGGGGTGAACCATAGTGTGGTGGGGATACCCGGCACCGCATCCATTTTCATACGGAAATGCGGGAGGCCCACATCGTGTATCACATCTCTGGAACCGATGATCAACTTAACCGGTTTGCCTTTTACAACGTACATAGTGGTGGTTTCTACCACATCGTCGTGGCTTAGTGGGTCATCCCATATTAGACCCAGCATATTATCCGCGTCATTGATATTTTTGAAATATTTTTTTCCGAAAGCGCCATCTTTCCCCGGATACCGGAATATCCAGTTGAATTGCTTGCCGACCACTTCCACCTGCATCGCGTTTTTGGGAGAATCGCCGGTGAACAGGAACCAGTTTCGCAGGCCGATTACTACCAGCACGGTTAATACAATGGCCGGAACGATGGTCCATATGACCTCCAGCTTGTTGTTATGCGGGAAGTAGAATACTTTGCGTTTATCGCTTTCCTGGTATTTATACGCAAACCAGAATAAGAGGATATGAGTGGCGAGGAATACAATACCGGTTATCCCTATCGTGATCCATAACATCGAATCTACGCGCGCGCCTTCCACGCTGGCCGAATCAACAACCATTAATGTTTTACCGAAGTAGAGTTTATTACAATACCAAACCCCGATCATTCCCAGAATGAGGAAAGCGACCATCAGAAAGCCGTTGATCTTATTGTTCTGTTTACGGCTCACTTCCTCTCCCTTCAGTATAGATACATACTCACTGGCTTTGGCGATCTGGAAAATCACAACAAAGATCAGTACAATCACAGCTATGGTTAAAAACATTGTCATAACGCTATCAATATTATCTTAGTCTAACAAATATTCTTCAATCAGGTTTATACCTGGTGTATAATACTTTCTTTCAGGAAAGGATGATGCTTTGGAACCAATGGCCTGCTGGCGAGTGACCTTCCCACAAAAAATATCATCAGTCCCACAAACAGGCTCAGTATGCCAAAATCGAGCCATCCCAATGTTACATGGTCAGGAGATAAACTGCCCATCACCATCTGGTAAAAATCTATCCAGTGTCCGAAGATGATCAATACGGCCATAAAGGTCATCAATGTGTAATTCCTTTTCACAGCCCGTTTCATCAGTATCAGTATCGGGCACACAAAATTGATGATGAGGTTAAAGAAGAAAATGCCTTTATATGCGCCCTGCACCCGGTGTTTAAAGTAAACGGTCTCTTCTGGAATATTGGCATACCAGATCAGCATGAATTGAGAGAACCAGAGATAGGTCCAGAAGATAGAGAATGCAAACATGAATTTACCCAGATCCTGCAAGTGTTCCTGATTGGTAAGTTCCAGGTAGCCTTTGTTTTTCAGGTAGATCACCCACAGGGCAATCAAAGACACACCTGATACAAATGTGCTGGCAAACGTGTACCAGCTATACATGGTTGAAAACCAATGTGCGTCAAGGCTCATTAACCATAGCCAGGGCGCTGTGGATCCTACGGTCAAAGCAAACCAAACAATAAACATAGCGGCACGAACGGTGCCTCTCCATATAAAACTTCTGCCTGTCAGTTCATCCATCGGCGCCTCATCTGCCTCATGGCTTATCTGGCGCATTTTCCAACCCAATAAGCTCCACAGGCCAATAATCAGAGTTGTCCAGATAATAAAGAAAACGGGATTCAGAAAGCCTGCTTTTCCCCTGAGGATAGGATCGGCTTCAACCATTTCTTTGTCTAACCAATGATAAATATGGTGATTACCGGTAGCTACAACATAAACCAATACGGCGAAAGTGATACAACCAAAAATGGGTACCAGGGTTGAAATGGCTTCCGATACACGGCGGAACGATAATTCCCATCCACCCATGGCCAACGTGATAACACAGATAAAGAACATAGCAGCATTACATATCATCGTCCAAAAGATCGTATTGTACATTAGGGTGCCGATAAAATGAGTCCTTTCATGTTCATCCGCACTAAACCCCTTGGTCACCAATCCAATGATGAATGCAACCAACCCTATACCAATCAAGGCCAGTGACCAGGTTCTCATCTTCCCGGGAATCTCAAATTGCTCTCTGATTGATGCCATCGTTATTCTTTTATATCAGTTATTACTTAATAAGCTTCCCGGTTACTAACCGGGAGGAAATCAGTTGCTTTATTTTACCACTGCTGTACCTGCTGCCGGTGTTGTTACCGCCACGGTAGCCGGGGCTGCTGTTTTTGCTGTTGCCTGTTTTTCTTTTATATATTTTATTACCATCCAACGCTGCGTACGGCTCAGTTGCGATGCATAAGAACCCATGAGGTTCTTGCCATAGGTAACGGAATAGAACATCTGTCCGTCAGGCATTACAGAAACCACCGGGTCGGCTATGAGGTTCTTAGGCGCTGCAGCATAAGGGCCCTTGCCTCCGTTATACAAAGGTCCGTTACCATCCAGTTTAGTGCCATGGCAGATACCACAATTGATCAGGTATAAACGCTCTGCTTCTTGTGCATTGACTGGCGATAAAGTATCGATCGGGTTCTTCACCTGTTTGGAAGCCACATAATGACTGGTATCGGTACCCATATCTTTCGGTATGTGAAAAGGCAGTTCCTCTTCGCGCGAAATAGTGCCCGCTACCGGCATATTGGTATAATTGATTTTTTTATCAGCAAGGTTGCTGTGATCAGCGTATGTTTCGTAAGCACGGCTCTCGGCCATATCCGGCATATACACGCTGCCGGGTTTACGTTTCACATCACTACAGCCAACAATCATTGCTATGGCGGATAAAACAGTTATGATAGATATTTTATTCATCGTACTTCTATTCTAATATTAAGCGGCAACAGTTCTGTTCTCAAAAGGTTTTTCTTCTTTATCGTAACGGCCCAGCCACCATCCGTCTTCGGCTACCTGTACATCGGTTTCAATGGCGCCATTGGCAGTTAAGAATGCAGTCAGATCGGCAACATTTGTTTTATCGGTACACTCAATCACCATCACAAAAAGGTCATCTGTTGATCTTGGATGAAAATGATGCTTCTTTACAAACGGCGCTAACTGGCAGAGATAACAAAAGGTCAACACCATTCCTACCGCGGAGAATAATACCGTTAATTCGAAAATGATAGGCACCCATGCAGGTAAGGCAAAATGTGGCTTACCACCAATGTCCAGGGGCCAGTCGCGGGTAAACACCCAACTGATGCAACTCAGTGCGGTAGCAGTACCGGTAATGCCGTAAATAAAGCCCGCAGTATGCAGGCTGGTTTCCCTTTCGCCCAATGCATGATCCAGCCCGTGTACAGCGAACGGCGTATACACATCATGGATCTTGTAACCGGCAGTGCGGACTTTCTTCACTGCTGGAAATAAAACTGCTTCATCAGTAAAACAGCCCACTACGAATTTCTTTTTTGCCATACTTATTTAGCTTTTAGCTTTTAGCTGTGAGCCGCGAGCTTTTTTGTTCATAGATCATTGTGTTCATGGTCTACTTAAATTTGTAAATACAGACTCTTTCCCAACTCCCCTTCTGCCCTGCCCTACGAACAGGCGGGGGGCCGGGGGTCAATGCGCATGATCATGCCGGAACTCTTCCATTCTTTTCTCCTCAATAGGGCCCATCTTGTCTTTAAACCCTTCACCCGATGTTTTCAATACATATTTGATCTCTGCGATCGCGATTACCGGGAAGTATTTGGCGAACAGGAAGAAACAGGTAAAGAACAAGCCGAAGGTACCCAAATAAAAACCGATCTCCCAGATAGAAGGACTGTAATACACAGACCAGCTCGAAGGAAGATAATCACGATACAAAGAAGTTACAATGATCACAAAACGTTCGAACCACATACCGATATTCACGATCACGCTCATGAAAAATGTAACGAAAAGATTCCTTCTCATTTTACGGAACCAGAAAATCTGCGGGCTCAGCACGTTACAGGCCATCATACCCCAATAGGCCCATCCATACGGGCTACCGAGGTAAGCACGGCTGTACCAGAAAGTATATCCTTCATATTTGTTCTGGCTATACCAGCCCATAAACAGTTCTGTTAAATAGGCCACCCCCACAATGGAACCCGTGAGTACGATCACTTTATTCATCGCCTCAATGTGCCCCATGGTAATATAGTCTTCCATTTCAAACACTTTCCGTATCACCACCATCAGTGTCTGCACCATGGCAAACCCTGAGAAGATGGCGCCCGCCACAAAATAAGGAGGGAAGATGGTAGTATGCCAGCCGGGAATAACGGAGGTGGCGAAGTCGAAGGATACAATGGTGTGTACAGACAATACCAGCGGCGTACTCAATCCTGCCAGCACCAGTGATAAACTCTCGTGGCGCTGCCAGTGCTTGGTAGACCCTGTCCACCCGAAAGAAACAATTCCATATAAACGTTTACGCAGTTTGGTAAAAGCACGGTCACGAACGGTGGCCAGGTCAGGTAGCAGGCCGCTATACCAGAATAAAAGGGATACGGTGAAATAAGTAGAGATCGCGAATACATCCCATAACAGGGGTGAGTTAAAGTTCACCCATAGAGGGCCTCGGGTATTGGGATAAGGTAATACAAAGAAAGCCATCCATACACGGCCCATATGCCAGATGGGGAACTGGCCCGCACACATTACCGCAAAGATCGTCATTGCTTCGGCCGCACGGTTCACTCCTGTTCTCCATCCCTGGCGGAACAGCAGCAGGATCGCAGAAATCAGCGTACCGGCATGACCGATACCTACCCACCATACAAAGTTGGTGATGTCCCAGCCCCAACCCACGGTCTTATTCAGGTTCCACTGCCCCACACCATAGGTAACCTCCCGGTATACACTGTACACACCAAACATCAGTAAGGCTACCGAGATAAAAAAACCGATGTACCATAACCGGGAAGGCTTCGCTTCAATAGGGCGAACAATATCTTCTGTAACCTGGTGATAGTTTTTATTGCCATTCACCAATGGTTCCCTAAGCTGTGATTCGTACTTTAAATGCATCTGGTCTTGTTTATTGGTCCATCCGCCCGAGGCGGATAGTATTTTTATTGAATCAACTTTTGTTCTTCTTTAGTGAGTGGTCAGTAGTGAGTGGTGAGTAGTTAACCCCAAACAACTCCAAACCCCAAACCCCAAACTATCCCGCATGCGCCCCTTCTTTCTTCTCCGTCCCTTTCTTTCCCGCTTCATGCTCTTCATCCTTGTTCCGCACCTTCGCCATATAGGTAACATTCGGTAATACATGCAATTGCTCCAGCACATAAAACTGGCGGTTCGGATTCTCTATACGGGTTTTGGTGATCGAACTGTTTTTATCGTTCGCATTACCAAAATTGATCGCGTTTGTAGGGCAGGCCTGCTGACAGGCCACTTTGATATCGCTGTCAACCATCGGCCTGCTTTCCTTCTTCGCTGTTAATTTGCTTTCCTGCAAACGCTGCACACAGAAAGAGCATTTTTCGATCACACCGCGTGAACGTACCGTTACATCAGGGTTCAATACCATCCTGGTAAGGTCATCATTCATGTCCATGATCACCTCATTCAGGTGGCCCTGGTTATCAGGGAAACTGTCGGCCCCTGTATAATCAGCCCAGTTAAACCTTCTCACTTTATACGGGCAGTTGTTGGCGCAATATCTGGTACCAATACAGCGGTTATAGATCATCTGGTTCATGCCCTCACTGCTGTGGTTGGTAGCCGCTACGGGACAAACATTTTCGCATGGTGCATTATCACAATGCTGGCACATCAATGGCTGGAACACTGTGTTGGGGTTATCCATATCGCCGCTGTAATAGCGGTCTATGCGTATCCAATGCATTTCATGGCCACGCAATACTTCGGGT
>JBKJPR010000258.1:0-3948 GCA_046594275.1 Sediminibacterium sp. | reverse complement strand
CGCTACCGCTTTCTTCACCAATTCGGCCGCTTCGCTCAACTGGATGGCGGACTGTACTTTCAGTCCACTTTCATCTATCAGTTTTTTGGCTTCTACAGCATTGGTTCCCTGCAGGGGTACGATGATGGGGATATGAATATTGCCCAATTTGTTGAAGGCTTCTATTACACCAGCAGCTACACGATCGCAACGAACGATACCGCCGAAAATATTGATCAGGATGGCTTTCACATTCGGGTCCTTCAGGATGATACGGAACCCAGCTTCTACGGTTTGGGCATTGGCCGATCCGCCTACATCCAGGAAATTGGCAGGTTCACCACCACTCAGTTTAATCATATCCATTGTGGCCATCGCCAGGCCGGCGCCATTCACCATGCAACCCACATTACCATCTAATTTTACAAAGTTCAGGTTGTATTGGCCGGCTTCCACTTCGGTAGGGTCTTCTTCGGTAACATCCCTTAATGCAGCAATATCAGCATGGCGCATCAGGGCATTATCATCCACATTCATTTTACAATCTACCGCAATGATCTTCTCATCACTGGTTTTGAATAATGGATTGATTTCAAGCATAGTACAATCCAGTCCAACATAGGCATTGTACAGGTTGGTCACAAACTTCACACAACTCTTAAATGCCTCCCCGCTCAAACCCAGGTTAAAAGCGATTTTTCTCGCCTGGAAACCCTGTAAGCCACCCCCGGGGTGTACCCACTCTTTATATATTTTTTCAGGTGTGTTATGTGCAACCTCTTCGATATCCATACCACCTTCGGTGCTGTACATAACCACATTCATGCTTTTGGTACGGTCCAGCAAAATGGATAAGTAAAATTCTTTAACAGGATTTGGACCGGGATAATATACATCCTGTGCCACTAATATTTTATTTACCTTCTTTCCTGCTTCGCCGGTTTGAATGGTAACCAGGGTGCCCCCCAGTATATTCTTGGCAATATTGGTCACATCTTCCAGGCTTTTACCGACTGCCACACCTCTTTGTTCCGTTCCTGTAATTTTACCTTTACCCCTTCCCCCAGCATGAATCTGCGCTTTTATAACCGCAAAACTATTACCTGACTGGGTCTTGATCTGACGGTAAGCTTCCTCTGCAGCCATTACTGTATCTACTGCTATGCCCTCCTGGACAGGGACATGGTATTTTTTTAATAATTCCTTAGCCTGGTATTCATGAAGGTTCATTCTTTGTAAGATTTTTGCGAAGATAAGCGAAACGGCATTTCGAATTAACGCATTATTATTGTTGTTCTAACATTAATTAATTTATTTTTGGAATTCCTTATTCATCAAATTAAATAAAACTTTATATGAAAAAAGCTTTTTTAGCGTTAACAGGCCTGGCCTTTTTAACAGGTATGTATTCTTTTGTACCAGGTACAGAAAACAAAGCGGCATCCACCTTAACTGTGAATACGGAGAAAAGCCGTATTGACTGGGTGGCAGCAAAAAAATCTGATTTCCATACAGGCTCCTTTCCCATTAAAAGTGGCCAGGTGATGGTGGATGGTGGTAAATTAACAGGTGGTAAATTTGTGATTGACCTGGCAAACCTGAAAGTTACGGATGCAGGCGGAGGCGACAAATTAACCGGTCACCTGAAATCGGGTGATTTCTTTGATGTGACCAAATTTGGAGAAGCAATCTATGAGATTACCGGTGTAATCTATTCAGGTGATAATAATACAGCGGAACTCAGCGGTAACCTAACTGTAAAAGGAGTATCTGTTCCAGTAAAACTAGATGCTAAGATCCGTAATTCTGATGAAAAAGGTTTTTTTGCTCAGGCATTTCTTACCTTGGACAAAACCTTGGTGGGTATTAATTACGGAACGGGTAATGTGTCTAACGATGTGCAGTTGGCTATCCATATTTTCGCAAAATAATAGAAACTTATTTTTTAAAGAAAGACATTGGTTTGTAACCAGTGTCTTTTTTTTTGCAGGTCGGGTAATTAGTAATTATTCTATTTTAGCATTGCCGCTGCTTTCGATAAGCATAACACATCAATTATTAATTAATTACCTCTATGCCAAAAATTGAATTATCCTCCATTAACCCTAAAGCGCTTATAGACGGATTCCTGGCCCGTTTTATTCATACAGAAAACATGACTTTTTCATTTGTAGATGTAAAAGCAGGAAAGAGCTTGCCGGAGCATTCGCATTTCCAGGAACAGGTTTCAATTATGCTGGAAGGGGAGTTTGAATTAACGCTAAACGGAGAGCCCATTCGTTTTAGCCCCGGTGAAGTAATAGTTATACCCTCCAATGCCAAACACGCCGGATTAGCGATAACCGATTGTAAAATTCTGGATGTATTTAATCCGGTAAGGGAAGATTATAAGGCGTTGTCGGGAGATTAGTTAGAAGTTAAGAGTCTGGAGTTAGAAGTGTAATATACTCCAGACTCCTAACTTCTAACTCCTAACTCCTGACTCCTATACCGCTGCTTTCATCTTCCTGATCTCTTCAGTCAGTTTAGGCACCACTTCAAATGCATCTCCCACAATACCGTAATCGGCGGCTTTAAAGAATGGGGCCTCAGGATCTTTGTTAATAACCACAATCACTTTACTTCTGTTTACACCTGCCAGGTGCTGGATGGCGCCCGATATTCCAATGGCTATATATAAGTTAGGAGCGATCTGTATACCTGTTTGCCCCACATGCTCATGATGTGGGCGCCAGTGCGCATCGCCCACCGGACGGCTACAAGCTGTAGCGGCGTGCAGTTCTTTGGCAAGGTCGAGCAGTATGCCCCAGTTCTCGGGCCCTTTTAATCCACGGCCACCGCTTACCACGATATCGGCTTCTGTTAAGGGTACTTCTCCACTCACTTTATTTACGGCTGTAATTTTTATGGCAGAGGCATCTACAGGAACATTCAACGCTACCACTTCTGCAATGCCTTCACCGGCAAGGGTCTGGTAGCTATTTGGATTGAGTGAAATTACTTTTATAGGAGAACTGATGCTTACATTGGCAAATGCTTTCCCTGAGAAAACGGTTTTACGAACTACGAAACCATTGCCAGTATCAGGCAGAGCACAGGCGCCAGTTACAATACCCGCTTTTAAGCGGGCCGCCACTCTTGCAGAAACCGCTTTACCGGTTTGATTATGTGAGAACACTACCACGTTGGCGCCACTGGCAGTAACTGTTTCCGCAATTACTTTGGCATAGAGTTGTGCATCTACATGGTTCAGGGTTTCATTGGATAACTGGTGTACTTTCTTTACACCATACTTACCCAAGGCGGGCAAGTCATCATTCACAGTTCCCAGCAACAGGGCCTCTGCGGTAGTGCCCATCTGTTCAGCCAGTTTTGCACCATAGGTCAATACTTCGAAAGATGATTTCTTGATATGGCCTTCTGTTTGATCGACGAATATTAATACCATGGATGGAATTTTGAAATTTTGGAATTACTTTTTTTTCTGCTGGTTTAAAAATTTGCTGTACAAGTGTGCGACGCAACGAAGTTGATGAGGGAGATAAAGCGGGGTACATAAAAACTCCAAACCCCAAACTCCAAACCCCAAACTATATCACTTTTGCTTCTTCATGCAATAACCTCACTAACTCCGCCACATTATCTGGGCTCACTAATTTTACACCTGCTTTGGCGGGTGGTAATTCATAGCTTACAATGCTGGTTAAAGGCTCTATAGCTGCGGGCTCCACCACTTTGAGTGGTTTGGTACGGGCAGCCATAATACCGCGCATGTTCGGTATACGTTGTTCGGCCACACCTTTTTGGCAGCTTACCACTATTGGTAATGCAACTTCAGCCACTTCTTCACCGCCTTCAATTTCGCGGGCAACTGTGGCAGTGTTTCCGTTCAGGTCAAATTTAGTGGCCAGCGAAACATAAGGCGCCCCTACAAGTTCTGCCACCATACCGCCAATGGAGGAACCATTG
>JBKJPR010000438.1:0-6809 GCA_046594275.1 Sediminibacterium sp. | reverse complement strand
AACCCGTCGCCATGTCCTATGTAAAAACGTTTCCCGTTCCATTCGAACTGTTTGGGCTGGTGATAAACGGGGATGTTCAGTTCTTTTTCAAAATACCCGCTCATCCACATATCATGGTTACCAACAAATACATGTATGGCAATCCCACTGTCGCTCAGTTCTGCCAGCTTACCTAATAAACGCACATACCCTTTGGGCACCACTTTTTTATACTCATACCAGAAATCAAAGATATCGCCCACAATAAATATTTCGGCTGCATCCTGGCGGATACTTTCTAAAAAAGCCACCACTTTTTTTTCGCGTATAAGGCTACTGGCATGATCCGGCGCACCCAGGTGAAAGTCGGAAAGAAAGTATATTTTTTTATGGTAAGTAATGTTCATGTATTAACCCTCCGGAAAATTGCTGATAAGAAACTGGATCTTTTGCTTTAACGAAGGAAGGTCAAGCTGAGTGATTTCCCAAAGCAACACATAATCAACTCCAAAAAATTCATGAATTATCTTATTCCGAAGATTATTTCGTTTTTTAGACATAAATAAGATCGGGCGCAATGAATTCAAAATATACAGGCTTTATCCCTCTTTTTGAAACCAGATCAACTTTTTTATGGAGAAGATTTTCGATCTCATAATTCAGATCAAGGAATTTTATTCCTATTGGCCCATTCAGTTCAACCACCACATCTACATCACTATCCTGTGTTTCGTCACCACGGCTATAGGAGCCAAATAATGCCATGCTTTTAAGAGGGTACTTCTTAAAAAGTTCCTCTTTATGTTGTTTTAGTATTTGAATCACATTATTCATTGCTGATAAATTTATAACTATCCCCTCTATACTGCAAACAATTAATGAAACCCTTTTTGCCGCATGTATTGCAATACATCCCCTTCTGCGATCAATGTTTTACCTGTGGTATCTCCATTATACCAGTATACCCATGCCTGTTCTTCCTGGTCCTGCACAAATACGGTAACGGTTTCTCGTCTATACAACTGGATCTCGCCATGTTCAGTATTCAATCCTTCATAATCATCCAGTTGCGCAATAGCCCAGGCAAATTCATCGGGGTGATTGATCTTATATAATTCACCTGTAATAAAAAATGCTTCATCTGTGGGTATGGCTGCCGGGTACGAACCCATATCATATAGCTTACCTTTAATTTTCGCTTCGGCAATCAGGGTAAAATAACGGCTGATGTAGGTATAGGCGGGATGCTGAAATCCTTTACGTAAAGAACCATACACGAATACCTGGTAAATAGATTGCTGCATACTATTGGAGATTAATCAACTGTCAACTAAAAAGCAAAATACTTCTTTAGGGCCATGTACGCCCACCACCAGTGTTTTTTCAATATCAGCCGTACGGCTGGGACCGGTTGCCAGTGTAACCATGGAAGGAAACTGCAGTCCATACAATTCCCGTATTTGTTGCAGGCCTTCCCCGATATCATATACCAGTTGATGTGTGTAGGCTATACAGATATGCACGGGTGCGTATACACTAACGGTTCTGCCGCTTTGTTGCGCACTGCTCATTACGATACTTCCTGTGCGGGCGATCAGTTTTTCGCAGCCGGTGATCGCAGCATCGCAGGTGGCTACATTATCTGCGTATAGGGTTTTAAACCCGGCTGCCGATAATTTGTTTTGCAGTTCTGTTTCGCGACTGTACAGTTTTTCCCATTTGCGCAATGTGACCAGGGTCTGCAACTGGTTTACCAGTTCCTGTTCGTTTGCACAAAAAGAAAACTTGCCCTGCAGGGCGCTGAAGTTCTCAGCAAATTCAATTTCCAACTCCAGTTGTGATGGTTGAAAAACAGCCTGGTTGCCCACACTTGCCGGAAAGGGAACAGGCACTGGTTGCGCCAGTGCCTGCTTTATTTTTTTCAGAATATTTTCCCTGGATGTATTTGCCATTATCCAATAATAGATTTTTCGTCGGCATTAGCTGTTCCCGGTTCAAAGGTTTTCTCGCCTACTGTATGGCCATTACTTTGTTCGGGTTCAATTTCAATTAATTTTTTCTCTTCGAATGGGCGTTTGCCAATCAATATCTCTACATCGCTTTTATGTAACACTTCTTTATCCAGCAATTCTTTCGCCAATATCTCTACCTGGTTCTTTTTCTCCTTTAACAGGCTAAGTGTACGCTGATACGCTTCATCAATAATACCCCTTACTTCTTCATCAATAATTTTACCCGTTTCTTCACTATATGGCTTGGTGAATGTATTCTCCTGTGTGGGATCGTAAAAACTTACGTTGCCTATTTTACTGTTCATACCATAGGCAATAACCATACTGTACGCGATCTTGGTTATTTGCTGCAGGTCATTTGCCGCACCGGTTGATATCTTCCCGAAGAAAATCTCTTCCGCAGCGCGTCCACCCAGGGTCATACAGATCTGGTCCATCAACTGGTCTGTATTATATAAGTATTGTTCTGTTGGCGTGTATTGTGCATATCCCAGTGCCGCTGTACCCCGTGGTACGATCGTCACTTTTAACAGGGGGTACGCATGTTCAAGAAACCATCCGCAAACCGCATGTCCTGCTTCGTGGTAAGCTATAATGGATTTTTCATGCGGTGCGATGATCTTGTTCTTCTTTTCCAATCCACCGATTACCCTGTCTATCGCATCCTGGAAATCGATCATTTCAACCGACTCTTTTCCTTTACGGGCAGCAATCAGGGCTGCTTCATTACAAACATTGGCAATATCGGCGCCGGCAAAACCTGGTGTCTGTTCCGCCAGTTTATGCAAATCCAGGGCAGCAGAAATTTTTATCGGAAGCAAATGGACTTTAAAAATGGTTTCACGTCCTTTTACATCCGGTTTATCGATAGATATCTGGCGATCAAAACGTCCGGGGCGTAATAACGCGGTATCCAATACATCGGGCCGGTTGGTAGCGGCAAGAATAATGATGCCGGTATCTCCCCCAAAACCATCCATCTCTACCAGTAACTGGTTCAGCGTATTCTCTCTTTCATCATTACTCATGATGGCGTTACGGCCACGGGCGCGGCCAATAGCATCGATTTCATCGATAAAAATGATACAGGGCGCTTTTTCACGGGCCTGTTTAAACAGGTCGCGAACACGGCTGGCGCCCACACCCACGAACATTTCAACGAAATCGCTACCGCTCAGGCTGAAGAAAGGCACTTGGGCTTCTCCTGCCATGGCTTTGGCCAACAGAGTTTTACCCGTTCCGGGAGGGCCTATCAATAAAGCGCCTTTTGGAATTTTACCACCCAGCGCTGTATACTTTTTGGGATTCTTTAAGAAGTCAACGATCTCCATCACTTCCACTTTAGCTTCATCCAGTCCGGCCACATCTGCGAACGTGATATTCACTTTCGCGCCTTTATCAAATAAAGTGGCTTTTGATTTACCTATACTGAAAATACCACCGGGCCCACCGGCTCCACCCTGGCCACCCATCTTACGCATCAGCAATACCCAGGCGCCTATGATGATGAGTAAAGTTAATACGGTATTAAGGATAGGGCCGAACCATTCTGCCTCAGGGGCCGAATCTGTCGGAACTTCTTTTACAGTTGGGTTGGCCGCATACGCATCTTTAATCCGGGCATTAAAACTTTCCCAGTCGGTTACCTGGAACTCGAAAAGAGGAACGTTTTTCACCTTCTCCTTATTTACCGTTGTCTTTAGTTTCTTTACATAAAACTCTTTGGACAGGCTTTCGGGATTGATGTATACCCTTACTTTTAACTTATTGGTTACGAGGTCCATCTTCTCCACATCGCCCGGCAGCAGCATGTTCTGCTTAAATTCCTGCTCCGTGGTTTTGGTAAGATCGGGTGATAAGTGTGTGAACTGCGCCGATAGTAATATAACAGCAATGATCGCGTATATCCAATAAATACTGAATTTAGGCCCCTTACGTGGGCTGTCGCTTTTCTCTGGGCCGCTTAACCTTGAATTTTTATTTTCCTGTGACATATTCTTATCCCTCTGTAGTAAATAGGGTCTCTTTTAATAAACGTTTGACTGAACCTGATATTTTAAATTAATTTTTAAAGGTCGTGCATTTGGGATGCGCCATCACTCCACATCTCCTCCAGCTTATAAAACTTCCTGGCTTCCGGGTGCATCACATGTACCACCACGTTCACATAATCAATCAGCGCCCACTGTAATGCCTGTCGGCCCTCATGTTTATAGGGCCATTCGCCGCATTCTTTTTGCACCAGGTCCTCAATATAATCACAAATGGCTTTTACCTGTGTGGTACTGGATGCTTGGCAAACGATAAAAAAATCGGCGGATGCCTCCGGTATTTTCCGCAGGTCAAGACTCACTATATTCTCACCCTTCTTATCCTGTATCGCTTTGATAATGGTTTTGAAAATCTTTGTATTGCGTGTCAGCCTCGTGATCGTGCTTTTTTCACGGCTTTGTAAAACAGAAAGAGGTTCCAATAATCGATCGGATTTAAATGATATAATTTTTTCATTTCCAGTGTGGCATACGGCCTGCTGGATTAACTTCGGCAAAAATAGTAATTCTTTGCCACCCTCAACTGCTAAAACTGCCATCGGGCGCCCGTTCATGGAATTAACCGAGGTTGAAAGTACCAACATCTATGCCATGGAACAGTTGCAGGCTAATTTGGCTGGCCATGGAGCTGCTTATTTTGCACATAACCAAACAGCAGGTAAAGGACAGCATGGTAAGCGCTGGATAACCGAACCGGGTAAACAGCTTGCTATGACGGTTGTTTTAGACTGTTCCTCTCTTTCTCTATCGCAGCAATTCTCATTGAGTGTGATGGCAGCACTGGCCACACATGATCTTTTTAGCAAATATGCAGGCGAAGAAACCCGGATCAAATGGCCGAACGATATGTATTGGCGTGACAGAAAGGCAGGGGGTATTTTAATCGAAACCTTGGTCAGGGGCAATGTATGGCATGGGTCTGTAGTAGGGATCGGCATCAATCTGAACCAGGTACATTTCCCGGAATCCTTGCCCAACCCGGTATCGCTCAAGCAAATAACCGGGAAAGATTTTAGCCCGGTTGCAATGGCCAAAGAACTGTGCGAAAACCTTGAAACCCGTTACCAGGAAGTAAAAGCCGGTGATTATAAAGAGCAATTGGCGCAGTATAATGAACTATTGTTTAAAAGAGGACAGGAAGTGAAACTGAAGAAAGGCAATATTGTTTTCAATTGTGTTATTACAGGCGTTTCGGAAACGGGAGAGTTATTGGTGTCCGGAGGCTTACTGGATAGTTTCCGGTTTGGCGAAGTGGAATGGGTGTTAGAATGATGAACAGGCTTGTTCAATATTCATCTCTTACTTAGTACTTTGCAGGCATTATCTACTTCTTTATTAATTCTTTACATGACCCCTGTTAAGCTTACGCAATTTTCGCATGGTGCGGGATGTGGGTGCAAGATCGCACCGGCCGTGCTGGATACTATTTTGAAAAGCAATACCCTCGCGCCGGATTATAAAAACCTTTTGGTTGGCAATAGCAGTAAAGATGATGCGGCCGTATACGACCTGGAGAATGGTATGGCGCTGATCAGTACTACCGATTTTTTTACCCCAATTGTTGATGATGCATTTGCATTCGGGCGGATAGCAGGCGCCAATGCTATCAGTGATGTATATGCCATGGGAGGCAAACCCATCCTGGCGATTGCCATTTTAGGGTGGCCCGTTGATAAATTGCCCCCCGAACTCGCGCAACAGGTATTGGAAGGCGCCCGGAGTATTTGTGCAGAAGCCGGCATCCCATTGGCAGGCGGGCATAGCATTGATACCCCGGAACCGGTATTTGGCCTTTCTGTAAATGGCCTGGTAGCAATGGGTCACCTCAAACAAAATAATACGGCTAAAGAAGGCGACCTCTTATTCCTAACCAAACCTATTGGCGTGGGAATACTTTCTACCGCACAAAAAAGAGACGTACTCAAAGATGAACACCTGTCACTGATGCTCGCACAACTCGGCCAATTAAATAAAGCGGGTGAGGCGTTAGGAAAAATAGAAGGGGTTCATGCCATGACCGATGTAACCGGCTTTGGTTTACTGGGGCATCTTATTGAAATGGCGGAAGGCAGCGGCTTAGCTGCTACCTTATATTATAGCAAGTTACCGGTATTAGATGCGGCGAAAGAATACCTGGTCCAACGTATCGTTCCCGATGCTACGTACCGCAACTGGAACAGCTATAGCACAAAAGTGGCTTTTGCCCCCGGGGTGAACGTGATGGAAGCCTTCAGTATTTTACCTGACCCGCAAACGAATGGGGGATTATTGATCGCAGTTTCGCAGGATGCAGTGGCTGAAGTGCAAAACATATTTATGGATTTCGGATTAGCAGATTTTACAGAACCTATAGGGGTTATAACAAAACCGGGGGATAAGATTGTGAGGGTTGAGTAAAGCGCTTCGCTTGAATATTGAACAGGGAACATCGAATGTCGAATGTCGAAGGAAATTTCATCATTCGATGTTCCCTGTTCAATATTCGATATTAATTCTCCAAAACTGGTCCCCAAGGCGCCGCAAAATAAAATCAGCTTACCAAGCCATCTATCTTTTTGGCGAGTTTATGGTCCTTATCTGTTACGATATCGCCCGCATCGTGCGTGTTCAGCCAGATCTCTACTTTGTTCCAGACATTGGTCCACAATGGGTGGTGATTCATTCTTTCTGCTTCAAAAGCCACTCTTGTCATGAATGCAAATGCTTCGGAAAAATTTTTGAATTCAAATTTCCGGTATAGGGTGTTGTTTTGTTCTGTCCACATGGT
>JBKJPR010000198.1:0-3732 GCA_046594275.1 Sediminibacterium sp. | reverse complement strand
AGAATCTGCACCGCCCAGGTAATTAATAAGTATGTCCCATTCGGTATCTGCTGGTATGTGCCAGCCATTTGCTGCTAAACCTCTGTTATCATGTACCGCATACCAATTGTAGAGCTTGCCATATTTTTTACCATTGGCTGCATCATTTTCATAATAACTCCAGGCTGGCCATGCTTTTTCTCCGGCTTTTTTCCATTCTTCCGGTGTTTTTGCTTCTGTTATAAGGTCGCCATTTTTGAAATGGGTTATGTCCAGATTAGCAAGGCCCCAAGTTTGCCCGCCTATTTTTATTTCCCCTGCAGTATGTAATGATTCAGGTAAATTTTGCTGAGCTGGGTTGCTGTCAGGAGAAGTAATATTGGTACAAGCTCCTGAAAGAAATGTGGAAGCTAGTAAACTGAATGCAGTTAATGAATTTATTTTCATGGGAGTATTTTTAAAAAATTGAATATACATAAAATACCTGTTTCATTATGCCGTGAAACCGGCGCTTCGCTCCTTCAGAAAATGAAGTGCAGTAGATTTTTTTTAAGGCAAGGGCAGGGGTGAACAACGGTTGAGGTTAGAATTATTTGAATGAGGATGGGGTTTCAATAAGACAAGGACAAGCAAAAAGAAGAAATGGACTCTTTAGTCTCTTTTTCTTCTGTCCTTCTCTTATGGAAACCAATTTGAGAATGCCGATATTTCTTACGACAGATTTTGTCACTGATCAGCCCATATTTTAGTGAAAATTAAAATCAGTCTATTAATTCTTCCGGGCTGAATATCACCAATCATGTTTTTTAAATTGTAATTTCAGCTTAAAATATCATCTAATATGAAAAAGATATTTTATGGGTTGTTTATTTTTTCTCTCATTACCATTTTACCGCTTTCCTGTGCGCCGGATCCGGTTAAAGTAGCTTTACCAGAAAAGCTTGTAGCGGATGCAGATAATGCTGGGCTTACCTTACCAACGGGTTTTGGCGCTTTCAAAGTGGTTGAGAATCTCGGAATGGTTCGCCATATTGCGGTTACTACGCAGGGGTACATTTACCTGAAGATAATGGGGAAAGTGGCAGTAGGCAAGGGTATCATTCGGCTGGCAGATACCAGTGGTGATGGAAAATCTGATAAAATAACAGGATTCAGCAATTATGGGGGTACCGGCATCGCTATCAAAAACGGATATCTCTATGCATCTTCTGATGAGGAAGTATTTCGTTATCAACTGAATGAAAATGGAGAAGTAATTAATGAAGCAGAACCAGAAAAAATTATTACCGGGCTGAAAGTAGGTAATCAACACCAATCCAAATCGATAACACTGGATAATGCCGGTTATATCTATGTGAATATTGGGGCTTATTCAAATTCCTGTCAGGAGCAGGACCGCACACCGGCTTCCAAAGGAATCATGCCCTGCCCCATACTTGATTCTGCAGGAGGTATCTGGCAATTCAAAGCCGATAAGCTTAATCAGACATACAGTGATGGTTTACGTTATGCCACAGGTTTGCGTCATGTAGTAGGATTAGATTGGAACAATCAGTTGGACAAGCTATTTGTGATGCAGCATGGCCGTGATGAGCTGCACAGGCTTTTCCCAAACCTCTATACTGAGACAGAAAATGCGGAACTGCCTGCAGAAACCATGTATGCCCTGCATAAAGGTGATAATGCAGGATGGCCCTATTCATATTATGATCCACAAAAGAATAAAAATATGTTAGCTCCAGAATATGGGGGGGATGGAAAAAAAGAAAGAGGGGAGGGTGTGGTTACTCCTGTAATGGCTTTTCCAGCACACCTGGCGCCAAATGGGTTATTATTTTATACCGGTAACTCATTTCCTGCAAAGTATAAGAATGGCGCTTTTATAGCTTTCCATGGATCATGGAACCGTACTCCTTTTCCACAGGAAGGATTTTATATAGCATTCGTACCTTTTAACAATGGAAAACCAACCGGTAAATGGGAAATCTTTGCAAATGGTTTTTCGGGAATGAAAGAGGTAACAGGGTTTAACGGGGTAGAACACCGCCCTTGTGGTTTGGCACAGGGGCCTGATGGTTCTTTGTATGTAACCGATGATCAAAGAGGAACTATCTATCGTATCTTTTATTCAGGTAAATAAGGGAGGGATTGAATACCCGCCGGTTGCCCTTTACATAGATGTTTAAGCAGTTTGCAAAAGAACCCTGGAATAATTTTGCAATTCTTCAATCTTACCATTTATGAAGTTGTTAGAAGGAGCAGGCAGGCATGTATGGCGTACTCATTCCTTATAAGGTGGCCGGGGGCAGGACAAACATATTTAAATTTCCTCATCGTCAAGATATTATTTACTTAGCAATGTAAATATTTCGTTATGTATAATTTCCGTTAGGATAGAATCATTTTTGGCTCAAAAAAAATAGACGTGTTTGCCCGGGGAACTTTGCAATTAAACTTTGCCCCGTTCTTTAGAACGGGGACTGAAAAATGAACTTTACTTTTACGGGACTTTAGTCCTGAATCTGTAAATATTTTATTGAAGAAAATGTTTCCCTATTAGTTCTATTCGGCACTAAAGTGCCAGTGATAATTGATAGAGAATCATTACCCCCGTTCTGAAGAACGGGGCAAAGTCCAGGGCAGTACAATTGAGAACATTGATTTTCCTGATATTAGGAAAGCTCCTGCTATGTAACATGCATAACAGGTTGCATGATAGGAAACTAGGCCGGTTTATGGCTCATGTATTACTGGTAAATCCATTGTATTTAACACTCCGCTGCCCCCACTATCTTGAATATTGTAAGAAGACAGTATTAACTTTAGCCTACAAATACTTTTCATGCACAAACTGTTCTGTCTATTGTTTATGCCTTTTGTTTGTGCCGGCAATACGTCCGGGGAAATAACTGTATCATACAATGAGGGTGTTTACAGGTCTTTTGTAAACAATACTGTGCAGGTTAGCAGGAGTCCCTATTTTACGGATGAATATAAAACTGCCAATATAAAATTAACCAGCGGAAGACTATTGGAAAAGGTGAAAATGAAGATTGACCTGGTTGTTCAGCAAGTGCTTTTTATTTCATCCAATGGCATAGAAATAAATTTTGACCCCGGAATGGTTAAGCAAATCACCTATTCCGATACCACTGCAAATGGAATTATTTTTTATAAATTTCAAACAGGATTTCCAGTAATCGAGAGGCAGGATAGAAACAATTTTTACCTGGTACTTGCTGAAGGGCCCTGTACGTTGGTTAAATCAATTTTAAAAAAAGTAATCGGGGTTAAAAAGATAGTCTTAAGTGAAGTAGCAGATGAATATGAAACTTTTGAAGATTATTATCTGTTTATAAAGGGGGGAATCAAAAAGCTAAAAAAAGATAAGGAATTCATCCTGGCAGAATTGTCTGATAAGCAAGTTGCAGTAAATGAATTTATACTCGCCAACCAGACAAATTTCAAAAATATGGAACACCTGATCAAACTATTTAATTTTTACAACTCTTTGTAATACTACCCATAAAAAAAACGGACAGGTAAGGCCGTTTTACTCCAGCGGTATGTTAGAATTTTATTTCTTCTTCATGCTCATTAAAAAAGCGGAACTCTATCAGGTGGTAATTGGTGTTGGGCTGTGCTTTGAGATTGGTCTTGTATTTCCTTTTCCATTTTTTTATCATGGAAGTAAAGAAGCCCTTGGTCAGGTGTGAATACAGGATGGGATGTACCACTAACGTAAGATTCTTG
>JBKJPR010000068.1:0-5369 GCA_046594275.1 Sediminibacterium sp. | reverse complement strand
TAAAAATACTGAATGTGTTAACTTTGCAAAACTAAACTCCCCGATTGTGCTGAAAGAGATGATCATTGCCATACAAGCGTATTTCCAGGCCCACAGGTTTATTAAAAAACATAAACTTTGGAAATGGATCATCATACCCGGCATTATCTACGCCAGTTTGTTCATTGTTGGCATGTTTCTTTTCAGCCGCACTTCCAGTGATTTTATCCAATGGATCATTTTGCAAACCGGGTTAAAGGACTGGCTTGAAAAAAGCGACAATGGTTTCCTCGGGCTCATCGTTACCATGGGCAGTCTGCTATTGTGGCTTATCCTGATGCTGTTTTACTTTTCCCTGTTCAAATACATTTTCCTGATCATAGGGTCTCCCTTATTTGCTTACCTGAGTGAAAAGACCGAAGCCATCATCGAAGGAAAAGATATCCCTTTCAGTATTATACAATTATTGAAAGATATTAAAAGAGGCGTGTTAATCGCTTTGCGAAACAGTTTGTGGCAAACCGTGTACACTTTGTCCATACTGTTATTGAGCCTTATACCTCTTGCCGGCTGGCTCACACCGATACTGGCGTTAGTGGTTGAATGTTATTATTATGGTTTTTCGATGCTGGATTACAGCATGGAGCGGCATAAGAAAACCGCCGCAGAAAGTATTTTTTTTATCGGCTCCCATAAAGGCCTTGCTATCGGCAACGGTCTTATGTTTTACCTGATGCACCTGGTTCCTTTGGTGGGTTGGGTATTAGCGCCTGCCTATTCTGTTGTGGCCGCTACACTGAGCCTCTATCCGTTGAAATTAAACGAAAAATAATTCTTCCTCTCAACAGACAAATATGCATCCCGGCAAAATATACCTTATCCCCACGGTTTTACATGAAGAGGCGCCGGAAACCCTTCCATCCTATATTTTGGAGGCCGTAAAAGACTGCCATGCATTCTTTGTGGAAAATGACAAGACTGCCAGGCGTTTTTTAAAAAAAATATGGAGAGAAATGGTGATAGATGATTACCAATGGTTTGTTATACATAAAGCAGAGCAGGAAGTAAAAAAAGAATTCCTGCACCTGCTTCATTCGGGTAAAAATATAGGTATTATCAGCGAGGCGGGGTGTCCGGGCGTGGCTGATCCCGGCCAGGTATTGGTTCAGGCTGCGCAACAGGCTGGAATTACCGTTAAACCTCTGGTGGGCCCGAGCGCTATCCTGCTGGCACTGATGGCCAGTGGTATGAATGGCCAGTGTTTCAAGTTTCATGGCTACCTGCCGATTGACTCAGCAGAAAGAAAAAAGAAGATCAAAGAACTGGAAAATGATTCACATCTTCATAACTGCACCCAACTATTTATTGAAACCCCTTACCGCAACAACCAACTGATCAGGGACCTGTTACAAGCAGGCAAGGATGAGACAAGGATCTGCATTGCAGTAGACATAACCGCCACTTCAGAATCTATCCGCACCAAAACCATCAGGCAATGGAAGCAGGAGGAGATAGACATTCATAAACGGCTGGCCATTTTTTTATTACAGGCAGGTTAAGGAGAGAACAGATGAATATCGAACAAGGAACATCTATCATGAAGGAAAACAAATCAATACTCCGACATTCGAAATTCCCTGCTCGATATTCGATATTTAAATGTTTTCTATCTTGGTTTCAGTATTGTTTCCCCCTGCAATCCTCTCACTTCATAAATACTGTCAACAATAAAATTCTTCATCCCCCGCCAGGGCAATGACCCGAAATATTGCTTGTAATGAACATTCACTTCCCTTCCGGAAATTTTTAATAATTGTTGTGCCACTTCTTCTTTGGTAACACTGAAAGAAAATTCATTGCTCTGTACATTCACTTTAAACCCGCTAAGGATAATCTTTCCCTCATACGTTTTAAAGAGAACACCTTTTTTCTGAAAAATATTCAGCGTTCCAGCCTGTGTGCCTTCGGCCAATACAAAATAAAAGCGCCAGTAAATAAATACGGATACCGCTACTACCAGTACGCTAACAATGAACCAGATGATCTTTCGCTTATTCATTAAAGGCCGTATTTATCGATCAGGTAAATAAGGGCCGCCATATTCACTGCCCCAAGTAAAAGTTCGCGTTTATTCACATTCTCAAATACATCGCTCCGCGCATGGTGCAGATCAAAATAACGTTGCGGGTCGGGGTTCAATTCTCCAACGGGTGTACCCAATACCCTGTTTAACGGGCCTATATCAGCGCCACCCCCGTCAGTAGTAAATTCTTCGGTTCCATAAGGCGCCAGCAATGGTAACCAACCCTGGATCTTTGCCATCTGTTCTTTACTCACACCCAATGAAAAACCCCTTGGTGTAAATCCACCGGCATCACTTTCGAGGGCAAACAGGTGTTTTTCTCCCTTTGCCTGTGCTTCCGCTGCATATTTGGTACCGCCCCTGAGCCCATTCTCTTCGTTGGCAAACAATACAAAACGCAGTGTGTGTTTCGGCTTGTAACCGATGGCCTGCAGGGCGCGCATAACTTCAATAGTATGCACTACGCCGGCGCCATCATCATGGGCTCCTTCATTCACATCCCAACTGTCCAGGTGACCCCCAACGGTAATAAACTGGTCGGGAAATTCCGTACCGGTCAGTTCGGCTATCACATTATGGCCGATGGTATCTGGCAGGAAATGACCATGGGTGGTCATTGACATCGTAATATTTGCCCTTTTACTTAATTCCCAAAATTGATCAGCATCTCTTGGACCCACTGCTATGGCAGGTATTTTTGGAAAGGAATCGTTATACTGCATCCCGCCGGTATGCGGATCATTGGCAGTTGATTCTGTGAGCGAGCGGATCATCACACCCACTGCGCCATATTTAGCGGCACGGCTGGGGCCAATACGCCTGTAAATACCGGCCTGGCCATAAGAAACAAAGGGTTTAACATTGGTGGGATCAAAGCCATTGTTATAATAAACGATCTTACCCTTTACTTCCTCTTTTCTTTTTTCCAGTTCGGCAAAATCGGCTATCGCCAGTACTTCAGCAGTTACCTTGCCATTTCCCAGGGAATTACCCAGGGCAAGTACATCGAGCTTACGGGCGGTCAGGCTTTTATTCACTGACGTGATCATTGCTTCATCCTGTCCGTCACGCACCCAATGGGGCACCATACATTCCTGTAGGTACACACGATCGGCGCCACTTTTCTCCATCGTGGTTTTGCCCCATTGTACTGCTTTGGCCGACTGTGGCGAGCCGGCCAGGCGGCCCCCTATCTGCTTGGTTAACTGGTAAAGCAGCTCATGGGCTGTACCATTACGGAGTATCTCATCAGATATCTTTTTAATGGTAGCCGCATCATCGGCGGACTGTGCTATCGCCATACAAGGCAATAATAAAAAAGCGAGTATTCCTTTTTTCATAGGGCTAAAGTTAACTATTTGTATTGTTTGAACAAGCAGGATGAACGGAACTTACAGATTGAATAAATAATTGTTACTTGCGAACGAATTGGTCTGTAGTTTGTTGTCTGTGGTGTGAAGTTCGAGGAAATATAACCTGCTGAATTTACAACAACCCCAAAACCCAAACCTCAAACCCCAAACTAATAACAGTTATGCGAATAGGAATCGTTTGTTACCCCACTTTTGGTGGCAGTGGCGTGCTGGCCACCGAATTGGGAAAAGCGCTTGCCGAAGAGGGCCACCAGGTGCATTTTATCACTTATCAGCAACCGGTAAGACTGAATGTATTCAATGCGAATATTTTTTATCACGAAGTAAGGGTGCCCACCTATCCTTTATTTGATTACCCGCCATACGAAGTAGCGCTGGCCAGTACGATGGTTGATGTGATCATGAACTATGACCTGGACCTCTTGCATGTACATTATGCCATACCGCATGCCTCCGCCGCCTATATGGCTAAACAGATCGTAATAAAAAAAACAGGGAGGAATGTGCCCGTGATTACTACCCTCCACGGAACTGATATCACGCTGGTAGGAAGAGACAAAACCTATGAGCCTGTAGTTACTTTTTCGATCAATGAAAGTGATGCCATCACAGCGGTTTCGCAGAATCTGAAAGAGGAGACCTTTAAGCATTTCGCGATTCATAAAGAAATAGAAGTGATTCATAATTTTGTGGATGTTACCCGGTTCAACAAAAAACCTATCGACGCCTTCAGGAAAGTGATCGCTCCCAACGGGGAAAAAATACTGATCCACGCTTCCAATTTCAGGAAAGTGAAACGGGTAGATGATGTGGTGAAAGTATTTGCAGCCGTACGTAAAGAAATGCCCGCAAAATTACTGATGGTTGGCGATGGGCCTGAAAGACCTGCCACAGAAGAACTCGCAAGGGAGCTGGGTATTGATGAAGATGTACGTTTCTTAGGCAAACAGGAACAGATGGAAGATATACTGGCGGTGAGCGATGTATTCCTGTTGCCATCAGAATATGAAAGTTTTGGCCTGGCCGCCCTGGAAGCGATGGCAGCAAAAGTTGTGGTGATCAGTACCAATGCAGGGGGACTGGCAGAGATCAATATTCAAAATGAAACAGGATTTCTCGCTGATGTGGGTGATGTAAAAGCGATGAGTCAATTTGCGATTGAATTGTTACGCGATGAGGCAAGGCTGAATACGATCAAAGAATCGGCCTACCAACAGGCCTGTAAATTTGATATCAGGAATATTATACCGGTTTATGAAAAACTGTATAGCCGGTTCTGCAGAATGGAAGCGGGTAAATAATTAGTAATTGATAATTAATAATTACTACTGCGAATCAACGGTCGGGATGTTATACAAATTTTAGACCAACACGAATTACTTAGTGAACCTTTGTGGCCTTGGTGCCTTCGTGGTTCAAATTCTATATCTCAAAATCAATGAGATAAAAATAGCTTATATTTTTTTCAACACTTGATTGATACTCTTCAGAATAGTATCGCATACATTTTTCAGTTCTTCGCCGGTAATGATCAATGGCGGGGCTATTCGCATCCGGTCGGGGGCAAATAAGAACCAGTCGGTGATCAATCCATTTTGGATGCACTGGTGAATGACCGCCTGATTAATCTCATTGGAGGCAAACTGTATAGACATCCACAAACCAGAACTACGATAAGCAATAATAGAAGAATGGACAAGATGATTGATCAGTAACTGTTCTTTATTTTTTACCTGCTCAATGTACTTACCCTGCAGCAATACCTCAAGCGCAGCTTTGCCTGCAGCACAAGAAACAGGATGGCCGCCGAAAGTGGTGATATGCCCTAATACTGGATCATGCGTTAGTGTAAGCATCAGTTTCTGACTGGTAATAAAAGCGCCCAGCGGCATGCCGCCGCCCAGTGCTTTTCCCAATAATAATATATCGGGTAC
>JBKJPR010000001.1:0-2676 GCA_046594275.1 Sediminibacterium sp. | reverse complement strand
GAACAGATGAACAAGGAACAAGGAACCGATGAAGTAAAATTGAATAATGGGGTTTGGGGCTGCTGTTATTTTACCGTTCCTTGTTCCACTGTTCCTTGTTCATCTGTTCAATATTCTTTAGATCTTATACGTCACTCCCTCTATCGCCAGATGCGTGTCCGCAAATACCTCCTGCGCCTCAGTTAAAAATGCTTCCAGCGATTCATATTTGCTGCTGAAATGGCCTATCAGTAGCCTTTGGACTTCCGCTTTCCGGGCAATAGCCGCTGCCTGGGTACTGGTGGAATGGAAGCGCGCAATGGCCCTGTCTTCAAGGTCTTTCAGGTAAGTGGCCTCATGGTAAAGTACTGTAACATTCCTGGTTTTTTCAGCAATGATCTCATCATATTTTGTGTCTGCGCAGTATGCATAACTGCGGGGTGGGGTATTGGCAAAAGTGACGAGGTCATTTTTGATGAGATGCCCGTCCTTCGTCTCATAATCATCCCCATCTTTCAATTTTTCATAGTAGGCCGCGGGTATATTGTATTCCAGCACTTTTTCTTTATTGATCTTACGAAGTTTCTTTTTTTCACGGATGATAAAGCCCCAGCAGGGTATGCGGTGATAGGTATGGAAAGATTCTACCCGGAACTTCGGATAGTCGGCAATAATGCCTTCTTTTTCCAAAGTATGAAAAACAAGGGGAAAAGGGAGGGTAGTAACCGCTACGGCTAACTGCAGATCGATGATTTCTTTCAGACCGGGGGGTGCATAAATATTCAGTTCCTGCTCTCTCCCCAGCAAACCCATGCTGGTGATCAGGCCTATCAACCCGAAATAATGGTCGCCATGCAGGTGCGAGATGAAAATATGGTGGATCTTGCTCCTGCGGATCTTATACCGGGCGATCTGCATCTGTGTTCCCTCGCCGCAATCGATCAGGAATAGCTGGTCGTTCAGGGTAACCACCTGCGCTGTGGGATGCCTGTCATAGGCAGGAAGCGCTGAATTATTACCAAGTATTGTAACGCCAAACATGGGCAGGTTTCTGAATTAGGGCTAAATGATTACAACATTAGACAATTTACTGATGCTCCTGCTGCATTGCTGCCCCTAAATAATTAGAATGGGTGAATGGGGGAGTGGTGAATGGTGAGTGGGGGGAGTACTGTAAGTAGTAAATTACTCACTACTCACTACTCACCACTCACTATTTTACCCAAAATCACGTATAAAATGCAGCTTTTCCCATTTTATTACCTACTTTTGCACCCGATAAAAAATAGAAGAAAAAATTACGGAGTCTTTTTAAAATTTTCAGAATGCCTTATTTAACAATTGAAAAAAAAGCAAACATTTTTGCTGAATTTGGTGGAAAAGCCACTAACACGGGTTCTATTGAAGGTCAGGTTGCCTTATTGACTGAGCGTATTTCCCAGATTTCCAAGCATTTACAAGCTAACAAAAAAGATCATTCTACCCAACGTGGATTGATGCAGATGGTTGGTCAGCGCAAGCGTTTATTAACATACATGCAAAAGCACAACCTCCAGGGTTACCGTGCTTTGATCGAGAAACTGGGTCTGAGAAAATAAGTTTCAAAGTATGACAGATGCTATTCCCAACTGAAGTTTTAAAGCGGTTGGGAATAGTTATTTCTGTTAGTTCCTGTTTTTGCTTCGCCATTCCTTAACAAGGGCCACGAATTACACAGTAAACCTGCCGTTCTTTCGTCACCCGTATTTACAAATTCAGCTTATGTTATCACAACCAATCAGTGTGAGTTTCGACCTCGGTGGTGACCGCCAGGTAACTGTCGAAACCGGAAAATTAGCCCGTCAGGCAGATGGTGCTGTTACTGTCCGCCAGGGCAATTGTATTATTTTAGCTACTGTTGTAGCCAATAAGGAGCCTCGAGAGGGCCAGGATTTCTTTCCCTTAAGTGTTGATTACCAGGAAAAATTTGCTTCAGCCGGCCGGGTGCCGGGTTCTTTCTTCAAACGTGAAGCAAGACTGAACGATTACGAAATTTTGACAAGCCGTTTGATAGACCGTGCCCTTCGGCCTTTGTTCCCTGAAGATTATTTATGCGATGTACAGGTATTGATAAGCCTGGTATCCAGCGATGCTGAGGTAATGCCCGATTCATTGGCTTGCCTGGCTGCTTCTGCGGCATTGGCAGTTTCAGATATTCCTATCAAAGAAATCATTAGCGAGGTTAGAATAGCGCGGGTAAAGGGTAATTTCATAGTGAACCCCACCCGTAGTGAGTTAAAAGAGGCAGATCTTGAGTTCCTCATCGCAGCCACCCAGAATAACCTGATGATGGTGGAAGGGGAAGCAAAAGAATGTGCAGAAGCGGACCTGGTAAAGGCCTTGCAATTGGCACATGATGCGATCCGCGTACAGATCAAAGCCCAGGAAGAACTGAGGGCTAAAAAGGGCATTACCACCAAAAGAGATTATAAAAAACCGGCCCAGGACGAAGCTATCCAGGAAAAAGTGATCGCTTTTGCAAAGGATAGGGTATATGAAATATCCAGAAAAGGGTCTGCCAAGAATGAGCGTACCACTTCCTATAATACCTTGAAAGACGAACTGATCGCCAGTCTGGGTGAAGAAGCCACCGACCTCGAGAAAAAATTAGCCAAAAAATATTATGACGACCTCAAGTGGGAAGTGGTGCGGAATATG
>JBKJPR010000434.1:0-3977 GCA_046594275.1 Sediminibacterium sp. | reverse complement strand
CCTTATGCACCTCTCTCCTTTCCCTTTTTCCATCACTGATTTTGCCACCATAGACCCGGAAATTCACCAGGGTATTACCGGCCATGCAGAGTGGCGGGTTTTGCATAGGGATGAGGTTCGTATCCGTTTGGTCACTTATTCACCCAACTATCTGGCAGATCACTGGTGCAGTAAGGGCCATATTATTTTGTGTATAGAAGGTGCGATGGAAACAGAATTACAGGACGGAAGAAAATTTTTACTCAAAAAGGACCAAGTGTATACAGTAGGCGATAACAGTGATGCACACCGTACCTTTTCTCAAAGCGGCTGCACCCTTTTCATTGTTGACTGAACTCCAAACCCCAAACTCCAAACCCCAAACCTCCTCATATCCAAGGCTTATACAACATCCTGTACAACTGTATAAGCGCAGTAATCACAAAGATTACCCCCATCACTTTATTAAGTGTTTTATTACTGGTATTCATTTTTGTAGCCAGCCAGTTACCGCCATGAATATATACCGCTAAGCCGCCTAAAGTACCGGCTCCCGCTCCAATGGTGAACAAATTGAATGGCAACGGCGATACAGGCAATATTTTAGTCTGGATAAAAGTGGAGGTCCATAAAAACCAGAAAGGTATCTGAACCGGGTTCAGCGCACTCATGGTGGCACCCAATACAAACCGATTGAGTTTATTATTGAGTAGCAATGACTTCTTTTCAACCTGCTGTTTCCTCGCGGTAACAAATGCCATGATACCTAATGCAAAGAACATTACAACGGTTACCCAGCCCAATGCGACGAACCATACTCTGTGCCCTACCACCCAATCCATCCCTGTTAAGGCAAACCGCAGGTAGAACATCTCCACTATAGTTACTCCAAAAGCAAATTTCCAGGCAGGCTTAGCGCCTTCCTGAATGCAGATCTGGGTAGCGGTAAAACTCATATTTCCCAGCGGCAACTGCCCCAGAAAACTGACCAGGAAACCCATGAAGAGGATATAAACCATAGTAAGATGAAAATACAAATGAATAACGAATATTGAACAGCGAATGTCGAATAATGAAATTGACAAAATACTTCGCCCCTGGAAATTCGATGTTCGTCATTCGATATTAATTTTGGCCTACATTCGTAAAAACTATCCCCCATGAAGGTTAACACGATGGCTGAAATGATGGCGAATGGCGAAACACCTGAAGTATTATTCTGGGTGGGATGTGCGGGCAGTTTCGACCAGCGTGCCCAGAAGATTACGAAGGCATTTGCCACTATTTTACATAAAGTGGGCGTGAAATATGCGATACTGGGTAAGGAAGAAGCCTGTACCGGGGATCCGGCCCGCCGTGCGGGTAATGAATTCCTGTTCCAGATGATGGCCTACCAAAATATCCAGGTATTGAATGGATATGGCATCAAAAAGATTGTAACCACATGCCCCCATTGTTTTAATATTCTCAAAAATGAATACCCCGAGCTCGGTGGCCGGTATGAAGTGATCCACCATACCAGTTTTTTACAGCAATTGATAGATGAAGGGAAGATAAAAATGAAGGAAGACGGTTCTTTTAAAGGCAAAAAAATATCCTATCACGATAGTTGTTACCTGGGCCGTGCCAATGATATCTATGAAGCGCCCCGCAAAGTGCTGGAGGCACTGGATGCCGAACTGGTGGAAATGAAACGCTGCCGCAGCAATGGGCTATGCTGTGGCGCCGGTGGTGCACAGATGTTCAAAGAAGATGAGCCCGGTGATAAGCGTATCAATATTGAACGAACGGATGAAGCGCTGGCAACAGGCGCTTCGGTCATCGCTTCTGCCTGCCCTTTCTGCAATACCATGATGAGCGATGGCGTAAAAAATCGTGAAAAAGAAAATGAAGTGGCGGTTCTGGATGTGGCGGAACTGATAGCGGCGAGTATGGAGTGAATGCCATTTTTAAATTTTGGAAATGGCGTACGCTGTGTAACTCCCTGTCGCGATACCGCTGTGGTTATATTTTGAACCACAGAAACACAACGACACAGCGAAACACAGAGGAAAAGTAGCAGCACTGCTACGCTTAAGCTATTATAACTAAAATATAACTCCTAAGCTTCATAAGTTTTATGAATACTGCGCCAAAGCAGTAAATTTGCATATGAATTTCGAATACAGCCACCTGATCCCGGAAGATTTTAATGCCGCTTCCCGTGTATGGATCTATCAGAGCAACCGGTTATTCTTAATCAGTGAAGCGCTGCAGATAGAGGGTCTGCTGAATGAGTTTACGACCAACTGGAACAGCCATGGCACACCCGTAAAAGGTTATGCCAACTTATTATTTGGCCAATTCATCATTTTAATGGCAGATGAAACCGCTACCGGTGTGAGTGGTTGCAGTACCGACAGTTCGGTACGGTTGATCAAGAAAATAGAAGAACTTTTCAAAGTAGATATGTTCAACAGGCAGAACCTGGCCTTTGTGGTAAAAGAAAAGATTGAGACCATCCCGCTCGTGCAATTGAAATATGCCTCTGAGAATGGCTTGATCAACGCAGACAGTTTGTACTTTAATAACCTTGTTGCTGATAAAAAAAACCTGCTTAGTCAGTGGATTACCCCTGTGAAAGATAGTTGGCTGGCGGAAAGGTTATCACTTACCGGCGAGCCAAACTAAGTGTAAGGATAAACAAAATGGAAATTGACATAATAGAAAATTCGTTTGATAAGTTAGGCCGACTGTATTTTTCGTTTCGGGATTAGCCATACGTTATACGGGTAGCGCTCCCCACCACTGTTGCCACAACAACCATGAATGGTTTCAAGCAATTGGCTTGACGTATGAGCCATTGGGCTGCAGTACAAAGCCAATCTTTTGTTCCTGTGCGACGCAATACTAATCGACTGTAGATATTATCATCATCTTTTGTAACTTTAATTCGGCAACATATCCCAGTTTGACGTTCGCCCATTTCCCATCTACTTAAAGCCAGGAACGTTAGTAGCCATATGAAACTTTTAAAATCAATACGACTTATTTGGACTTTTTACAGGAGCTTTATTCTGGCTTCTATCATAATTACAATTTGCTGTTTAAGTTTGTTATGGAAATGGGGCATAAGTATATTTGTAGTATTATTTTGGTTCAAAATAATTACACTAGGTTTAACTTATTATTTTATTAACAGCTACAAGAAGAAAGAATATTATTACTATCAAAATTTAGGAATTTCTAAAGGTTTGCTTTGGGCAACTATTCTCGTCTTTGACTTTGTACTATTTATTTTCTTACTTATTCAGACATATAAATTCAAATGAACCATATACTTGAAGCGGACAGTATTCAGCTTGAATTTGATGGCAGAAAGATATTGTCTGATATTTATGTGAAGTGTGAAACAGGAAAAATAACAGGTCTTTTAGGCAGAAATGGAGAGGGGAAATCTTGCCTGATGAAGATTATTTATGGAAGTCTAAAATGCGAGAAATCGGTTCGCTTTGATAATGTCTCTCAATTTGAAGCTTTCAAAAAACCTGATTTACTACTTTATCTTCCTCAATTTAATTTTATTCCAAAAGGCCTTTCTTTAAAAAGAATATTTAATGACTTTGAATTAGATTATTCCACTTTTGAAAAAAGCTACCCCGAATTTTCATCCAAGTATCAATTATCTATTAATCATTTATCAGGCGGAGAGCAAAGAATGGTGGAACTTTATATCATTGTAAAATCGAAATCACAATTTGCAATGCTAGATGAACCTTTTACACATTTAAATCCACTACAAATAGAAAAAGTAAAAGCTTTTTTCTTAGAAGAAAAAGCAAACAAAGGGTTGCTTATAACTGACCATATGTTTAAAAACATCACAGATATTTCTGACAGCTTGTATCTGCTTACAAATATGAAGACGCATTTAACAAAAAGTCTTACCGAAATTGAAACGTTGGGTTACGCCAGACTTTAACGGCTACTAGTCGAGTAAGCAGAGGGAATTTCACCCC
>JBKJPR010000243.1:0-3709 GCA_046594275.1 Sediminibacterium sp. | reverse complement strand
GATCAATCCGTCGAATATTTCAGGCACTTCAATTTCCAGCAATTTAGAGAGGAACAAAGGACTTGTTCTGGACAGGATGATTACCGGTGAGTTATTTTTCAGGTCCACCCGGGCCACCACGGCACGGATGTTCTCGCCTTTTTTGAAATAATCCTGTGGTATCTGTTCTGATTTAGGGAGGATCAGTTCATTGCCTTCTTCATCCAGCAATAGCACTTCTTTTTTCCATACCTGGTAAACCTCTGCGCTGATGATCTCACCAATGCGGTCTCCATATTTCTTGATCAATACATTTTTCTTCAGATCACTGATACGGCTGGCCAGTGTCTGTTTGGCAGCCAGGATAGCGCGGCGGCCGAAAGCAAAAATATCAACCTCTTCATACAATTCTTCGCCCACTTCAAAATCGGGTTCGATCTTAATGGCTTCGGTATACGCTACTTCGGCCAATGGATCCATTACTTCACCGTCTTCCACGATCATCCTTCTACGGATGATTTCAAGGTCACCTTTCTCTGCGTTAACGATTACATCAAAATTTTCATCGCTGCTGAATTTTTTGCGCAGCAATGTTTTGAACACATCCTCTACCACTTTCATCATCGTTGGACGATCAATGTTTTCTGCATCTTTGAACTCCTGGAATGCTTCAATTAGGTTGATACTTGCCATATATCTGTTTTTTACCCGTATCTCATAACCCGCGGCTCATAGCTTTTAACTATGTGCTTTGAGCTCAGAATTTAATCTGAACGGTTGTTGATTTTATATTGTTAAATGGAATAACCAATTGTTGTGTCACCGCTTTTTTCCCTTTCCCTTCTGTATGTTCCAGCAGGATATCTGCTTCCGTTACTGCGATCAGTTTACCTTCTTTTTTAGAATCATCTGCGAATACTACTTCCACATTTCTACCGGTATTTTTTACATACTGGCGATAGATTTTCAGGGGCTCATCTAAGCCGGGGGAAGAAAGTTCCAGCGAAAAGTCCCCGTCGGGATACATGGCATTTTCTTCCAGGAGCTTATAGAGTTGCCGGTTAAAACGAACACATTTTTCTATGGCCAGCCCGTTATCCCCATCCAGAAACACTTTAATATTATTAGTGGGTTTGATGTGGATGGATACCACGAAATAGTCAGGTTCCTCTGCCAGTATACTGTTTACCAGCTTTTCAATCTGTTGTAATGCTGCTTCGTTTGCCATACCTAAATAAGAGAAGGGAACGGTAGCCGTTCCCTTCTGTTGATTCATTCTTGGTGCAAATGTAAGGGAAGAGGGGGGAATGTTCCAAATTTCTCTTTGCTTCCCGTTTCTTTTCCTCACCCCCGGCCCCTCTCCATAAAATGGAGAGGGGGGTTTGATTTGTGAGGAAAATGATTAATACGTTAAATCAATTTTAATCTCCCCTCTCCACCCGTGGAGAGGGGCGGGGGTGAGGGAGGATTTCTTATATTTGCTCCTTATGTTCAAGTTTATTTTATACAGTTTTCTGCTCTATCTGTTGTACAAATTCATATTTGAGCTGGTAATACCCGTTAGTAAAGCTACCTCCCAGGTAAAGAGCAAACTCAGGGAGATGCAGGAGCAGCAACAAATGCAGCAACGCCAGCAGCAGGCCGCTGAGGCGCAAAAGTCAGAGCCTACTAAGGCTAAGGGCGGGGATTATATTGAGTATGAGGAGGTTTGACCCCTCCGCCCTGCGGGCACCTCCCCTTTGGAAGGGGAGGGATAATCAGAGATCCAGATCAAGAACTGTTGTGGGCGGGGTAAGGTGGATGGTTTGGAGGCCGGCTTTTTGGGCGCCTTCTATGTTTTTGGCGGTATCATCAATAAATAATGTCTCTGCGGGGTTGAGGCCCTCTTCTTCCAGAATTTTTTGAAAAGATTCTACATGGGGTTTGCGCAACCCCAGTTCATGCGAATACCAGGCTTTGACAAAATATTGGTTCAGGCTGGGCTGGCCAGTGGTTTTGGTAAACCGGTTCATGAAGGCTTCATAATGGATGATATTGGTATTGGAAAACAGGTATACTTTGTATTTCTGCCTGATGGTATTCAGCCATGCTAATCTTTCTAACGGGAAATCCAGTAACAGGGCGTTGAACGCGGTTTTGATCTGCTCATCAGTCAACTGGCTGTTGGTGGCTTTTCTGAATATTATGCATAATTCTTCCGCAGTTATTTTTCCGGTTTCCAGTTGTTCAAAAAGTGGATTCGTCTGGTGCTGGCTCGACATGGCGGCAAATTCTTTGATACCCAATTCAGCAAATGCCTGTTCGGTCAGTTTGAAATCGAGGTTCATGAATACACCGCCGAGGTCGAAGATGATGTTTTTGATGGCTGCCATAGTACAAACATACATATGGTGAAGGAAATTAACGCCGCAGATGCGCAGATTATATCATTAAAATGAATTAAAGAGGAATCACAATTATCGGGATACCGAACCCTTATAAAAATTATTTCCTGTTCATTATTTCTTTAGGAAATCCATGCTTCTCAAGAAAGGCTTTTGATTCATCTGCTTTTTTTACAAAAAAAGGGTCACTGCCATAATCTTTTACTTTATTGCTTACTTTGGCCCTGGATTTTTTTTGTTTTTTTTGCGATTCGCGTAACATCCTAACCCTCCTTTTTGAAATATAAAATTACACTTTTTTACGAAAGACCAGCAAGGCATGATAGTTAACATTTTTAGCAAATTCTTCCCAGTTTCCATTAGTAAACCCATACACTTCCAATAAACCCGCTATTTGATCCCAATTGGCAATAATTCCCATTTGGTACAGCCTTGTTCTTGCCGGTGTGCTTCCCATAGCATATATGATTGCATCAGGGAAACGCTCTGTAAACTCCAGCACAGTGGCCCCCACTGTGAAAAGAATTTTATTCGTGTCCTTATTACCTGATCTCGCAAGGTCATTAATTCGTCCCGTTCCTTCTTCCAGGTCGCCAAAAGCAAGGTTAAAGTATATTATACCATTTGCATTTCGGGAGATATATCTTACAACTTTCCTGATTTTTCCATTGGGGCCTTCGCTGGTAAATTCAAAGTCCAGAAAGCCCGGGTTAGTAGTATATGGATACTGCTCTGAATTCATGTTATCTACCCTTACTGATTCTACTTAGATTCAGCTAATAGTAAAACAACAACATAAAATTGACCATACCATTACGTATTTACCGCAAAAAAACACCCGTTTTATTACCTTACACTCCAATTATTAATTACTAATTTTTAATTATTAATTACTCCCGATGGCCGATGTATACACCAAAAACAGCGCAGCTATGAAGGAAGTAAAACAGCCCTGGAAAGCGCGGCGTTTACGCGGGCTAATTTTTCGGGGAAAAAAGTGTTTTCAACAGCATCCATTTTTTTTATATCAAGGGTTGCTGGTTTTCTTTTTTTTGTAACCTTACGGGTAATATTTTTCTTTACACCTGGCATCTGACTTCAAAATTAAGTTTTTCTTTTTATTAGAAAAAAAAGATATTTTTTGAACCCAAAGGGTTCATACTCAACCTCAATTAAATGGGCGCCCTGTTCTATCAGGCCGGTAATTACAAAGTCTTTAGTAAACTCTGTGTAATACGTTGAAAGGATTCTGTTATACATGTTTGTTCTTTCCGGAGTACTTCCGGTAAATACAATTGTAAGGAATGGAAATTTACCGCTAAACGCTTTTACAATTTTAATAACCG
>JBKJPR010000167.1:0-2542 GCA_046594275.1 Sediminibacterium sp. | reverse complement strand
ATGGACAAAAAAGTATGCGGGAATATATTAAGGAAGAGGCAAACCAATAAAGCAAATCCAACGCTCCAGTACATGATCTTATAAATGAGTTCCGGCACTTTATGCTGCAGGTTCTGCCCGATCACATTGCTGACCATGGTATTGGCCGTTGCGGCGAACGCCCATGTAAAGCAACCAAAGAAGCCAAAGATATTCCGCATGGTATTGGATACTGCCAGGTCTTTTTCTCCATGGTGTTCAATAAGGATATAAAAGAATTCCCAACTCATCACGCTGATGGTATGCTGCAGGATCAGGGGATAAGACTGGTTCAGGATAAGTTTGGTATTCGCCGCATCATAGGCCCAGTTCCTGAACAGTTGTAATTTCTTTGAAAGTCCATTGAGCCTGATCACCACAAAAATTACTGCCAACCCGGTAACTTCTGAAATGATTGATGCATAGGCAGCCCCATCAAATCCCAGTGCAGGCATACCGAATTTTCCATAGATCAGGGTGTAATCAAAAAAAACATTCGTAACCGCTTCCGTAGCCGTACCGATGATCAGGTATTTGCTTTGATTAGTACCTACCAGTAAAGCATTCCGCATCTGGTACACATATAAAAATGGAAGCCCCAGGATGCGGATATTCAGGAACCTGACACAGGTATTCACACTTTCCGCATCATGCAACGACCATTGCAGTACCCACGGCGCTACAAACCAGGTGAGTAAAATACCGGCAATAGAAAAAACAATGGCGATACGAATACCTTGTGAGAAAAGATTGCCGATATCCGCTATCCGGTTCTCACCGGCACGCCTCGAAATCAGCGCCTGCAACCCATTATTCAATCCATGCCCGGCTACGGCAAAAATCAGATAATACACACCGGTAATACCTGCCAGCGCCAACGCACGCTGTCCCAGCCCGCCCAAAAAAATATTATTGGTGATGAAATTGATCTGCGGAACAATGATCGCAGCCGTAATAGGCAATGCGATACCCAGGATCTGTTTATGGCTGATAGTAACCTTCAGGTTCATTTCCGGAGAAGCAGTACTCATATTGTGGAACAAAGCTACTATTTTGTAGTTTTATCACACGTAGCGCTTTTTTTATATCATTGCATGGCAATACAACCCTATGACCCGGAAGATTATTGGTTATTATAATGATGCACAGGACAGTTCTGACTTGGACCAGCTCATTCTCGAGATTGGAAGCGACCAGGTAGCCTGCATTCTGAAAGGAGCTGCTTCGCATCAGGTTGAAGGTCTCGAATTGTTTGCACTGGAAAAAGGAGCCTATGACTGGAGTGATATTTTTTATGAGGTAATGTCAGCTTCAAAGATTCTGGGCAGGAGTTACCGGGATGTACATTGCTATTACAATTTTGAAGAGGCTATCATCATCCCTGAAGAAAAATTCAGCGCTACCGCTGCAGATGATTACCTGGCCCTGGTATATGGTGAGAGCATCAGGCACGATATAAAATATGATACACTCTTATCGCCTGGTCATATCAATGCATATCGCATCAGAAAATCGATACATGAACTCGTAGGGCGGCATTTTATTTTGTACAAGCCGCATCATTCTTATTCCCCGATATTGGATGATATCCTGACAAGGGATCAGTTAGACGCGAATTTTGTAAAGATCCAGTTTTACAGTAACCATATCATACTTGCTTTTGTAAAAGATAAACAACTGCAACTGATACAATCCTTTCGGTACGAAACAATGGATGATGTATTGTACTACCTCTTACGCATCACACATCAATTCGGCATCAAAAACGACCAATCCAGCCTTGAAATCAGCGGTATGTTTGATACGGTTTCTGTTTTATACCCGCAGTTGAGTAAACTGTTCGGTCTAATATCTTTTGACACCATCCAGGCTGATGGCTTATTTCCATCGGCATTGGCAGATCATCCTGCACACTATTTTACCCCTTTTTATAAACTGGCTGTATGAGGATCATCTCAGGGAAATGGGGTGGAAGAAGAATCACCCCTCCTGCAAATATGCCGCATACCAGGCCTACCACCGATATTGCCAGGGAGGGCCTTTTCAATATACTACAGAACCGTATGGATTTTGAAGGCATCAAAACACTGGATCTATTTGGCGGTACGGGCTGTATCAGCTATGAACTCGCATCCAGGGGCGCTGCTGACCTCACCATTGTGGAGAAAGACAATACCATGCATGCTTTCATCAGAAAGAATTTAGATATGCTGGGTGCAGAGAACTGTAAGGTGCTGAAGATGGATGTATTTGCTTACCTGAATACCTGCAACGAATCATTCGGTTTTATTTTCGCAGGCCCGCCCTATGCATTGGGGAGTATTGATGAATTGCCAAAGATTATTGTTACCCGTAAACTCATCGCCAAAGGCGGTTTTTTTGTACTGGAACACACGCCACGCAACCAGTATGAAAAATTTACCGGCTTCAGCTTCCAGCGCAATTATGGCAGCACCCTATTCTCTTTCTTTACACCGGAGTAGATACCTTTGCAACTCCAAACCCCAAACAACAAACCCCAAAC
>JBKJPR010000389.1:0-2760 GCA_046594275.1 Sediminibacterium sp. | reverse complement strand
GAATGAGCCAGTGAAACAGATTTAATGGGCTTTAGCGTATTGGCATCCTGGCCCACCTCAACAGCAAGCGTACCGCGGCTCCAGCTCTCCACTTCAAAGGGCTGGTAACGAAGGTTTGTAAAGCCATAGGATTTGAGTAGCTTATACGCGTATGCTTCTGCCTTCTCCCCATTTTTGGAGCCTGTTAAACGATGGCCAATGGTTTCGGTGGCTTCTTTAAGTGTGCTGTAAGCTTTAGAATTGGAAAGCACATCCTGGTTGATCCTGGTAAAAACTGCGTTCCATTCCGGTTTCTCCTGTGAAAAGGAAGTAAACAGGCATAAGCAACATAGGATAGTGGAATAGATAGGTATTGGCTTCATGGGGTTAGGTTGATTAAAAGACCAAATTATCTAATAAAACCGGAAAACAAACAAAGGAACCCGGAAAAGTAATTTTAATCAGGAGCAAAAAAACAACCTACCTACATTCAGTTTGTATATTTATCATCATAAACCCTGCTTATGAAATACTATATTTTTTTTATTGAATATCATTTTGATTTCTGTGGTAGCACAGAAAAATGCTATTGTTTGATTTAAAAAATGGTTAAGCCAGAAACAGCCAGGCGCTCCTGCTATTTCTTTCAAGGGGAAATATATTTCCTTTTTACCGACTGAGCGATGCATTTTGGAATGGGAAATTTTAAGTATAAATAAGCTGCAATCTTTTCTATTTTCTCCATTTACCTCCAGATGGAACAGCTAATATATCACCTTCCTTAACCGGTATGCCAAAATAGGGTGAGCCATCCTTTTTCCATGTAAATGGCTGGGCACGGGGAGAACGAAAGCCGCCGCAGCCTTGTCCGGGCTTGCTATTCGCATGATATAATATCCAATCCTCTTTCCCATCCGCAGATGTAAAAAAGGAATTGTGGCCGGGCGCATACACACCATTTTCTTTTGATTGCCGGAAAACCGGTTGTGCCAATTTTTTCCAGGATGCAGGATCCATTATATCACTATTTGCAGAGGCGGTAAGCATACCCAGAGCATAAAAATCTGTCCAGCAGCCGCTGGCTGAATAGATAAGAAAGAGTTTATTGTTATGCACCAATACTTCGGGGCCTTCATTTACATTAACATGGGGAACATCATTCGCGTTGTGCGTATCTCCATGTATTTCCCATTCGAGTTCAGGGGCTGATATTTTTGCTCTCCCTCCTTCAACGGTCCATGGGTTCTTCATTTTAGCGATATAAATATTCTGCTGCCCGTTCGCATCCCCTTCCCAACCTGACCATATAAAATAGAGTTGCTTCTTATGTTCAAACAACGAGCCATCAATCGACCATTTATCCTCCGGGGTAGTAAGTTTCCCTTTCAATTTCCATTCGCCCTGTAACGGATCAGGCGAACTATTTTCCAATACCCATAAGCGGTGATCAATATTATTACCACTGTCTGCTGCAAAATAAACATACCATTTACCCTGCAGAAAATGAATTTCAGGGGCCCATAATTCTTTGGAGTAAGGCGCCTTTGCAGGAGGAGTGAAAATTATCTTTTTTTCTGCTGTCTTCAACCCCGCTATAGTCTTTGTTTTCCAGAGGGTGATATTACGGCCGGTGGTATGTGTGTAATAATAAAACCCATCCCGGTAAATACACCATGGGTCAGCGCCAGCAGGAAGTAATGGATTGGAAAAGGTTGTAGCTTCCTGGGCAAGGCATTTACCTGGAAAACAATGACTTATCAGTAGTATGAGCAAAAAAATCTTGGCAATTTTCATGACAAACTTTTTATTCAGCTAATGGCTTTTTACTCCTCGCCAATAATGTGAGTACATCTCCCCTGGTACCGGTAAATGGCCCTGATAATTCAATTTTCAGGGTGGCCATGGCTGCGGCGAATTCCCCCGCTTCCTGTAAGCCGGCGCCTTTTATCCGCTGGTATAGATAACCGGCCATATAGGTATCGCCACAGCCCGTGGCATCTACTACCGCAGAAGGTTTATAAGCAGGAATATCATAGAAAATACCATCCATATAAAGCACGGAACCCATACTGCCAAGCGTTATCACCACTTCCTTAACGCCCCAGTCAGACAAAATTTTTGCACCCATGCGAACATCTGTATGCCCCGTCAGCACTTCCATTTCATATTCATTCGCTTTTAAAATAGCTACGTGCTGAAGCGCCTCACTTTTTTCCTGCCAGTCAATCGGACATACTTTTTCGTCCCGTACCTCCCGCAAATAACCTTGCACATCTAAGGAAACGGATCCTTTTGAAGCCAGCATCCTGATCAGTTCTACGGGCATATCATCGGCCAGCAATGGACCTAAATGAAATATGCGGGCATCAATACCCTCCAGTTTCGGAACAGTAAAAGGATCTGCTTTTTGTGATACCCGCTGCACACGGTGATCCTGGTTATCGGGGTATATATTTTCAAAACAAACTGTATGATTACTCGGCAAACCCCTCACCTCGATACCTTTTGCACGCAGTCCCTTTACAAAAGCCAGTTCCTGCTCCGCAACTGCGGTGATCAGCATATAATTTACATCCATGTTACGGATAGCATTTGAGAAATAAAAAGCCGTTCCGCCGGCCATATGCACAATATTTCTAGAGGTTACTATTTTGTCGGATGTGATATGCCCTATGCAACAGATATCGTACATATTTTATTCAGGAGTTTAGTACAAACTATACGGGAAGCCTGCAATATTATTCCTTTTTTTAGATTTTGGTTTATAATCGGTTGCAGTTT
>JBKJPR010000208.1:0-2610 GCA_046594275.1 Sediminibacterium sp. | reverse complement strand
TACCCGGGAAAGTGGTGTGAGGGAACTGGACAGGCAACTGGCATCCATCATGCGATACCAGGCTAAAGAACTGGCGATGAAGAATAAGGTAAAATCGACTGTTACAGCAGCAGACGTGGAAAAGATACTGGGACAATCACGCTACAGCAATGAGATCTATAAAACAGCCAATATGCCCGGCGTGGCTATTGGCCTGGCGTGGACGTATGTTGGCGGAGAAATCTTATTTATCGAAACCATTTTGGGTGAAGGTAAAGGGGATCTCAAACTGACCGGTAACCTGGGAAATGTGATGAAAGAAAGCGCGACAACCGCTCTGAGTTATCTGCAGGCCAATGCAAAAAAACTCGGCGTGGAGAACGAAGATTTTTCTAAGAAAAGTATCCATGTACATGTACCCGAAGGGGCTGTTCCCAAGGATGGGCCGAGTGCCGGTATTACTATGCTAACCTCTCTCACCTCTGCCTTCACAGGCAGAAAAGTGAAACCTTTCCTTGCTATGACGGGTGAAATCACCTTACGTGGACAGGTACTGCCTGTTGGAGGGATCAAAGAAAAAATACTCGCGGCAAAACGTGCCGGCCTCAAAGAGATCATCCTCTGCTGGCAAAATCAAAAAGACGTAAACGAGATTGACAGTAGTTTTATAAAAGGTATGGAGTTCCATTATGTGAAAACCATGCAGCAGGTTATTGATCTGGCGTTGGTGTAGCTGTACCCAGGTGTATTTTTAATTTTTGGAATTGAGAAAAGAGCCTTGCCGCAGATTCGCAGATTTTTTATTTAAATCTGCGAATCTGCGGCTTTATTATTCCAATTTCCCAATTCCTCAATTCCAAAATTATTTCAACTTAGATTTGACGGAGAATCTCCCACATGTATCGCTATTTTTTTTTAATAGGCCTTATCTGTATCTCCCGTTTACCCGCGCAAACGCTGGGTGGCAATGCAGTATTCAACTTCTTATCACAGCCTAACACTGCCCAATTATCCGCTTTGGGTGGGGTAAATGTTTCTGCTATCGGAAATGATGTGGGTATGGCCTTTCATAACCCCGCTTTATTAAGAAAAAGTATGCACCACCAGGTGAATACTTCCTTTAACTCTTTCCTGGCAGGGATCAAAAATTACAGTCTCACCACCGGGTATCATGCAGAAACGATACAGACCAATATAGCCATCGGTGTCAATTACTTTAATTACGGAACAATTGCACAAACAGATGCCTCAGGCAACCTACTGGGTACCTACAGGCCAGCGGACTATGTACTGCAGGTAATGACCTCCAGACAATACCATCAAAGATTCTGGTATGGACTCACTATGAAATACATCCAATCCAATTATGGACAATACCGTTCCTCCGGACTGGCTTTTGATGTGGGTGTGAGTTATTATGATACGGCCAGTCAATTACAGGTAAGCGTGGTGGCCAAAAATATGGGTACACAACTCAGTACCTATGATGGCAGTAACCGCAAAGAAGAATTACCCTTTGACCTTCAGGCAGGTATTAGCAAACGCCTGGAGAATGCCCCTTTCCAATTTTCTTTTACTGTGCATCAACTGCACCGGTTCAATATTTATTATAACGACACAAGCTTCCGTGCCTCAGAAGGGGATAACAGATATAGGGGCAACAGTACAGCACAAAAAATATTTTCGCATCTTGTATTTTCCACCCAGGTATTCCTGAATGAAAAACTGGAGATCAGCGCAGGCTATAATTTTCAGCGCCGCCAGGACCTGAATGCGTACAATGTGACAAGCGGGCTGAATGGGTTTTCGCTGGGAACTGCTATCCTACTGAAAAAAATACATATCCGCTATGCAACCGGTTTTTATCAAAGCAACCTGTTTCACCAGTTATCCCTGAATTTGAACTGGAGAGGGAAAATGTGAGTGGTGAGTGGTGAGTGGTGAGTGGTGAGTGGTGAGTGGTGAGTGGTGAGTGGTGAGTGGTGAGTGGTGAGTGGTGAGTGGTGAGTAAAAAAAAGATCGCTATTTTTACTACTTCTATTGTCTAATATGCAAATCAAAGGCTAAGATATTTCAATTTATAAATCACTCACTTAGGCACAAAGAATGACGAAGAAAACTAATAATTCTTTATTCACATTATCTATTCACCACTCACTACTCACCATTCACTACACTAATCACCACTCACTAATATCTCACAAAATCGCACCACTCCTCATCACACAATAATTTTTGCAAAAGGGAACTTTTCATCACTTCCGTGTAATCCATGGGTTTGCCATCCACCCATATTTTCCGGTATACTAAGCGGATACCGTGGCTGTAATCCACCCACCAGTTGATATGTCCTGTGTATAAGGGTTGAATGGGTTTGCCATCTAATTTGTGCCAGCCATAAATGGCTTCGTGGTTGGGTTTTGTATCGCGGGTAAGTTTGCCGGATAATACCACATCTTTTTTGATACCGGCTATTAATCCCTTCCTCCCTTTTCGTTGTCCTTCCACGATCAGGTGGTGTTGCCACATGGTTACAGAGCTGTCGCGGAAAGCATACATGGGAACAGGCGCCAGCTTTACCACCGCCTGTTCATACATATCATTCACCATTTTACGGGTAGGCAAAAAACA
>JBKJPR010000129.1:0-3404 GCA_046594275.1 Sediminibacterium sp. | reverse complement strand
GTCCATGCCAGGCTGATGGCTGTAGAAATACAACGGCTCATAATCGCATCGCTGGCGGAAAAGCTTGTATCGTTGAGTTTTAACAGTGCTACTTTCTGATCAGCATTGATATTATGCAGGGTATCCACCCGTTTCAGATGATCCCATTTACTAATGTAATGCCAGTTATTGATATACCAGTAAAAATTCCCTGCTAAAATGCCCTGGTCCTTCATTTCTTTCACAAAAGCCTGGGTATGAGCCTCTGTTGGCAGGAACCAGCTTACAAAAGTACAGCTATCCTCTCCGCCTTCAGGTATTACCCGGAAACTGACTTCAGGGATCTGTTCCAGGTGTTCCCGAAGAGCCTTGTAGTTTTTTTTCTGGATGCTGAGGAAAGTATCCAGTTTCCTTATTTGTGCCAGCCCTACAGCCGCATGCAGTTCACTGATCCGGTAATTGTAACCAATAAACGGGTGCAGGTCAGCGCCGCGGTCAACACCTCTATGGTCATGGCCATGATCGGTATAGCCATCCGATTTTATAAACACTTCTTTTGTATTGGTCATCACCACACCGCCTTCTGCGCAGGTTATCGTCTTTACAAAATCAAAGGAAAAAGTTCCGGCATCACCGATCGTTCCCAATGCTTTCCCTTTATACATGCCACCTATGCTCTGGCAGGCATCTTCGAGTAAAAGCAGGTTATACGCTTTGCAGATCTGCTGTAAAACACCCAGGTCGGCCATACTGCCGCACATATGAACAGGCATGATACATTTGGTTTTTGGCGTGATGGCTGCGCGTACTGCATTGGGATCCACCGTCAGCGTTTCATCAATATCTACCAGCACCGGAACAGCGCCCACACTTAATACCGCTTCAAAACTTGCTACAAAAGTAAAAGCGGGCATGATCACTTCATCACCCGCCCCAATACCCAATGCAGCCAAAGCCGTAGTTACAGCAGAAGTGCCGCTCGAAGTAAGCTGCGCATAAGTACAACCGAATGTTTCGGTTATGGCCTTCTCCAGTTCCTGCGCCTTCCAGATACCTTTGCGCGGCCCATCAAAGCCATATCGCATCAGGATGCCCGTTTCCAGTACATCATTCACTTCTTTTCTTTCTTCGTTGCCAAATAATTCAAAACCAGGCATGGGATTCAGTTTGGGGTTTGGAGTTTGGAGTTATTCTTCCAGAAGGCCAAAGGTACAAAGTTCAATATAATATGCCGTATCAACTCCAGACTCCAGACTTCCCACTCCAGACTTGTTTATCTTTGCCGGATGGATCCTGTTCTGTACTATTGTTATGATGCCTATTGCGGGTGGTGTTATGGGTTTAGCCCGGTTATGAGGGAAATAGCTGAAAACAATCCGGGTTTACAGATTGAGGTTTTATCGGGAGGGATGATCCTTTCTGAGGAACCGGTACCGATCTCTGCTACGGCAGGATATATTCAGAAAGCCTATACAACAGTAGAAGAATATACAGGTATCAAATTCGGGGAGGATTATCTATGGCACATTAATCACCCCGAACTAAGCGACTGGTTCCCCGATTCTGAGAAGCCGGCTATTGCTATGTGTATCTTTAAAGAATACTACCCTGATCGGCAGGTGGAATTTGCCTCCGACCTCCAGTATGCTTTGCACTATGAAGGGCGTGACCTGACAGATGATGAAGCGTACCGTCACCTCCTTGAAAAATACAGTATCCAGGAAGAAGTATTTTACACGAAGCTTAAAAATCCGGAATACAAAGACCAGGCTCATTATGAGTTCCAGTTGTGCAAACAGTTACAGGTAACAGGCTATCCTTGTGTATTGCTGCAGGTTGCAGACAGTAAATTTCATTTGCTCACCCGTGGTTTTTCCGATTATGAAATATTGTCGGCACGGCTGGAAGCAGCATTAAAAGAAAACCGTGACGCTCAGTAGCAGAACAAAATCTTAATATATGCGAATCAGGGGTTAAACAACCATCCCTTTAGAGTTATCTGAGCGAGTGTAGGGTTTCAATAAGAGAAAGACAAGAGAAAAGAAGAAAAAAAGAAACTCTTTTGACTCTTTTTCTTCTGTCCTTCTCTTATTGAAACCGCATTTGAGAATACTATTATTTCGTACGAATAATTTCGCCTCACCTGCCCGTCCGTTCAGGCGGGGATCAATGCATAGATTTTATAAGTGTGAATCCTGACAAAAAATAATCAACCGTTAAACCCCTGATTGGCATAATATCTAACAACGTATCTTAATTAATAAATACCCGCTTATTTTATCTGTTTAAACACTATTGCATGAAGAAACTATTTACCTGCTGTTTTACCTGCTGTATCATCACCAGCTTTTCACAAACCAATAAAATGGATTTTGAAAAGTATGATCCCCCCTCAACACTGGTTGTTCCCCAACACAAACTGACCAGGTCAAAATTTCCATTTATTGATGTACACAATCACCAGTGGGGTATGGCCTCTCAGGATATTGCTGCCTTACTGAAAGAGATGGACCAGTTGAATATGCGGGTAATGGTAAACCTGAGTGGCAGGGCCTCTGCATCAGCAGATGCGTTGGTAAATGCTATTGATCATGTAAAAAAATACACACCCAACCGCATTATCCAGTTCACCAATGTTGCTTTTGGCGGGGCAGGCGCCCCCGGCTGGACAGAGAATGCGGTAAAACAACTGGAGACGGATGTAAAAGCGGGCGCCAATGGTTTAAAAGTGTTCAAAAGTCTTGGGTTCACGTCTAAAGATAATAAAGGAAAAATATTACGAATTGATGATCCCAGCCTGGATGCCGTTTGGGCAAAATGTGGCGAACTGCATATTCCTGTATTGATACATTCAGCGGATCCGAAACCATTCTGGGACTCATTAGATGACCAGAATGAAAGGTGGCTGGAGATTGCCACACACCCTGGCAGAAAAAGGAGCAATACAGACCCGGCGCCCTGGGAGGACCTGATACAGCAACAACACAATATTATCCGCAAACATCCCAAAACTATTTTTATTGCGGCGCATTTTGGATGGTATGCAAACGACCTGGCTACGCTGGGAACCCTGATGGATTCTTTTCCCAATATGAATGTGGAATTTGGCGCAGTGATCGCTGAACTCGGCAGGCAGCCAGGGATGGCAAAAAAATTCTTTGAAAAATACCAGGACCGGATATTATTCGGGAAAGACAGTTGGGTGCCCTCTGAATACGCTACTTATTTCCGGGTACTCGAAACAGAAGATGAATATTTCCCCTACCATAAAAGATACCATGCATTCTGGAAAATGTATGGCATGGGATTGAGTGATACTGTTCTGAAAAAGATCTATTACAAGAACGCGTTACGTATCATTCCGAATATTGATAAAACGCAGTTCCCTGATTAGAGAATGTTGGAAAGGCCAATTGGGAAATTTT
>JBKJPR010000081.1:0-3446 GCA_046594275.1 Sediminibacterium sp. | reverse complement strand
CTATAACCAGAATGTGGCCAATGGTAATAATGCCGTTGTAATCAATAGTGAGTTCCGGTTCCCGGTGTTTTCCACTTTAATTAACCGGCCCATCAATAATGCCTTCCTGCGTAATTTTCAGTTGGTGCAGTTCCTTGACCTGGGTACTGCCTGGAATGGAAGATACAATGGCATCACGCGCCCCGGCGAAGTAATCCGCGCTCCGAATACGCCTGTAGTGGTAAGGATAGATGCTGGGGGCCTGGGGCCATTTGCCGGCGGTTATGGTTTTGGCGTACGCAGTACTTTGCTGGGCTACTTCATGAAGGTAGATGCCGGTTGGCCCATGAAAGGGGTATTCAAAGGCAAACCGGTTTGGTATTTTGCTTTGGGATTTGATTTCTAATACATGCGCAATTCATGCAATAAAAAAAGGGTGATGCCGAAAGCATCACCCTTTTTATGTACGGATCATTTGCGATCCGGTTTTATTTCCCGTTCGGACACAAGCGGTAATTTTTTTAGTGTAAAATAAATAACACTTAGTAACAATGCAAATAGGATAGTGAATACCCATAACTTGGAATAGCGTTGGGGTAACAGCACATGGTGCGCCGATGAATAGGCCAGGTCGCGTGGAGAAGTTAATATATGCCAGCTATTGAATCGGAGGAACCTGCCGATAAAAACACCATAGCCGCAAAGCAATAAGCTGGTAAATACACATAGTTTTACCCATGCCGGTTTTAGGTGACGGGTTAAAAAGTTTTCTACATTCATCAGCGAAACCAGGCCAAGTATCAGGCCGTTCCAGGCAGCAGAGATAACGAGCAGGATATCATACCAGAAAGGAACAGGCTGCCTTTCTTCATAGTGGAGCAGGTCGGTAATAATATAAGGAGCATTAGGGAAAAAGACCAGCCATGCCGCCAGTAGCAGGATTGCCAGCAGATGCATCTTTTTCAATTTTAATAATTGTGTACTTATAATATACGGGATGGCTGCCAGGAAAGTGTTCCATCCATAAAAACTATAATCTCTTGTTGACGAATAAAGAAACCTGACCAGTAACAGCGTCATGGTGAAGGCAATGGACAGCATCAGCATTTTACTGATCGGGGAAATTCTGGAATTCATAAAATAGTTACAATTTTAGGAACGAAAATGAGGAGGCCAATGATAACACTGATAATAACCGACCAGAGTACAGCCGCTGCCGCTACATCTTTGACCGTTTTGATAAAAGGATGATATTCTGCATGCACTACATTGCAAAGGTTCTCGAGGGCATGGTTAAGCATTTCAAAACTGATGACCATCGCCATACATACCAGCAGGATGCACCACTCAGTTGCAGATATTTTGCAATACGCACCGGCCGCTGCTACCAGGAAGGCGGCAGCAACATGGATCCGGCCATTGCGGTCGTGCCGGATAAAATAACCGGCTCCGTTCAGTGCATGTTTGAATGCGTTAACGATAGGTTGTGGTTCCATTTTTTTTTGTAGAGATTTTTTCCGCCATCCATTTCCACCAGAAAGCGGTGCAACTCGTGAACACAAACATAGGATACAGATCGTCAGAAACCGAATGCCCGTTTCTTAGCATGGCTAATTCTCTGCGTGAACTCTGCGTTCTTTGCGGCTCTGCGGTTAGCCAAGGGTTCCATCCCACTGCAGAGCCGCAGAGATTTTGCAGCGTACGCTTCACAAAAAGCCGATGAATGAACTTAGATACAGGTGAGTGACACCCGTCCGAACGGGCAATGGTGAATGGTGAATGGTCAATGGCAACACAATCTTTGCTGGGGTTAGTAAAACCGGTCATCCAGCCGCGGAGAAAGGGAGGGTTGAGAACGTACTTATTCATTCACCATTCACCATTGCCCATTCACCAAACTATTACCTTGCCTGATCCATCTCATTATCCGGCTGTTCCTCAATATAATGCGGCTCGCGGAGTTCAACTGGTTTCGTATATTTCTTCCGCAATTGCATATTCAGCATTTCTACTATGAAAGAAAAAGCCATAGCAAAATATACATAGTTTTTGAGGTTCATATCATGTGCTCTCGCACTGTCCCAGCCTTCTACCAGTAATACCAGCCCGATCATCACAAGAAAAGAAAGCGCCAGCATTTTCAGTGTCGGATGTTTATGAATAAAAGAAGAGATCCTGGGACTAAACAGGAACATGATGATCATTGCTATCACCACTGCCGCGATCATCACTTCCAGCCGTTTGGCTGTACCACCGGCGGTAATAATGCTGTCGAAACTGAATACCATATCAATCAACATGATCTGTAATATGGCATTTCCGTAACTAATGGGTTTTGTTTTAATGCCCGCTGCTGCATCCGCTTCCCCCTCCAGTTTGAGGTGAATTTCTTTTACGGTTTTATAGATCAGGAACAAACCTCCGGCCAGCATCACTATACTCGCCAGGTCGAGGCCATTTCCAAATATGCTGAACAGAATTCTTCCTTTTTGTGCCAGCAACCAGCTTAACCCGAATAACAGGATCGAACGGGAGATCATTCCGGTGATCATCCATGTAGCTCTTGCCTTTGATTGAAGTTGTTTAGGCAGCCGGTTCATGATGATGCTGACAAATATCACATTGTCTATTCCTAGTACGATCTCCAGTACAACCAATACTAAAAAACTGACCAGGTTCTCGGAAGTAAATAGTGTTTCCATACAAGAAGATTAATTGCAAATATAACGTGTGAAAATAAGGCTAAGTAAAAATTACAAGATAACTTGATCGAATCACGTGTGGACGGGCGGGTTTCCCAATTCTAAATTGGACCAACTTATTTTAAACCTTTACTCATATAATTCCATGCAATCTTGCATGTATGCCCCGGCGGGGCTTCCGCTTTGTAACACCTTGGTGATAGTATGATCACATAATGCGCTGGTAGGCGCTACCCTTGGGGTGTTACACTTGAGAGAAGATGATACAGGCACTGGTGTGACCAATGAGTCCCCGGTCTCGGCTACCGCAGAAAACAAAAATTATTTTGACTCTTAACAGGATAAGTATTTCTTCTCCGTATAGTCTCCGCTTTTGTTTGTGATTGTGGAAGGGTAGTCCCTCCGGGACAAAGGGATTTTTTACACGAGGACTTTTTTTTGTTACAGAGCGGTAGCCCCGCCGGGGCATTTTTTGATTGTATGTAATCTGGGTGTGGGGCCCAATAGGCTCCTTAGTAAGGGTTTCAAAATAACCTGATCGAATAAGGTGTAGACGGGCAGGTTTCCCAATTCCCAAATGGGCCAACTTATTTTGAAACCCTTATTAACCATTATCTGCCAAAAGATAACGGCAAATATTTTTAACGATCAACGGCCCTTCATAAATAAAACCTGTCCAAACCTGTACAAGCGTGGCGCCTGCATCCATTTTTTTTGTAGCATCGGGTCCGGTAAAAATCCCTCCGCTGGCTATAATGGGAAGAG
>JBKJPR010000060.1:0-4191 GCA_046594275.1 Sediminibacterium sp. | reverse complement strand
GGTAGTGGTACCATCCGCTTTTATAAAACTGTTATAATCGTAGGTTCTGAATGCATTGAGTTTCTGTTTGGCGGGAACCATTTTAAACCGGACACCTTTTTTTACTTTTCCTGCATTGTCCAGCACATTCCTGATCGCCGCTGCTTCTGCATCGCGATTGATCTTTACGATTTCTTTAGCGTGTTTGTTACAATAATCCAATATCTCATTCAGGAAAACATAGGTACTGTTGATACGCTGGTAAAAACGTTCATGTGCAAACGCTTCACTCAGGATAGCCATGCGGTTGCGTAATCCAAACTGGTTAATAAGGTAACGGGGGTGATGATTATAGGTGTAAAAATTTTTCGGTGGCCATCCTTCCCTTGTATTATAATCACCATAGGGACCAAAGAAAAGCCCATATACTTCTTTTGCTTTTTTGGTGATGGAAGGCAGGATTATATCATTGGTGTAGCGGTAAGTGGCCGGTTCTCCCGCATACAGGTAGCTGGGCGCCCAGGTAAGGGAGTAAGCGTGCCAGGTACCATTGGTGGTATGCAGGTCAACGCTCATCTGTGGGTCCCAGGCAGTGATCACCTGCTGAATGAGCCCCTTGGTTTCAGGCGCTTCCATTTTAATGCCATCCCTGTTCAGGTCAAGGCCCTGGCCGTTCTCACGTTCACCGGTTTCTAAGGGACTGTTCTCCTGTGTGGGCCGCAGCCCTTTAGCCATTTTATCATTACCATCGGTGTTATAAACAGGAACGATGATAATGATCTGGTTATCTAACAGGTTGCCTTCCTTACCCAGCAGGATATCACGCATCAGCATCATCGTTACTTCTTTTCCTTCCACTTCACCTGCATGGATATTGCCCTGCACATAGATTACGAGCTTACCTGAAGCTTTGGCCTGTTCAGGGTTACTGATGGCCGGTTTGGCCAGGATAACCAGCGGAATATCTTTCCCCATGGTGCTTTTGCCGATGCTGCTAACCTGTATATAGGGGCTCATTCCCTTGATGGCGTTAAGGAACTTTATCACATCGGCATAGGTAGATGTTTTGTCAAAAATCGATCTTTCCGGAGTGATGATCAGGTCCTCTGGCCATAGTTGTTTAGATTGAGCATGCAGGCCGCCGGTGGAAAGTGCCAGGAGAACCAGGGTGATTATTTTTTTCATAGTGAACCATTGTTTTGGAAAAAGTAAAGTACACCATGGATTTTAATTCTGCCTGCTAAAAATGAAAAACGCGTTAAAATTAAAAGATTTTTTGTTAGTAACTAAAAATATTAGTAAATTGCTAACTAAATCAGTTAGCTATGTCAAACGCTGGAAAAAATTTACGTTACCTGCGCAAGCTGCGTGGCTGGACACAGGAAGAGTTTGCCAATAAACTCAAGATCAAAAGATCCCTTATAGGCGCTTATGAAGAAGAGCGCGCAGAACCCAGGCTGGAAGTAATGGAGACCATCTGTAATATTTTCAAATTAACCCTGGAAGATTTTTTATTCAAAGACCTCTCAGCGCCCAAAGGCTCCAGTTACCTTGAGAAGCGTCGCCAGATGAAAATGGTATCGGAAGTGGCCGAAGTGCGGTTTGTTCCCGTAAAAGCCGCTGCCGGTTATTTAGCGGGTTATGGAGATCCTGAATTTGTGGACGAACTGAATACTTTCACCTTACCCATGCTTGGCCCGGGCCAATACCGCGCTTTTGAAATTGTGGGAGATAGTATGCTGCCCACCCCGAGCGGCAGCGTGATTGTGGGGGAAAAAGTAGAGGACCTGGAAGATGTAAAAAACAGCAATACCTATGTGGTGTTATCCAAAAATGAAGGAGTAGTGTATAAGCGTATCCTCAAGAATAACCGGTTGAAAAACAAGATCACCCTGCTGAGTGATAATCCACATTATGAACCCTATAATGTAAGCGCCGAAGACGTACTCGAAGTGTGGAAAGCTGTATACATTATGCAGAAAGCCAATGCGGGGCCGCGCTGGGATGTGAACCAACTGGCCGGGATGGTGAATAATTTGCAGGAACAGGTGAGCAGTTTGAAGAAGAAATTGAATTAGTGAATACCCGTATATTAATTGTGGGAAGGTTCATTCATTTATTATGATAACCATTATTGAAAATGGCCCGAAAATTCTTGTGGAAAACCTTTTCCTGTTTTAGATAACATAACTGTTAAGTTTGAAATTATATGAGTTATACTTCAATTGAAATTTGTGCCGGCGCTGGTGGTCAGGCTTTGGGATTAGAACAGGCAGGTTTTAGCCATCTTGCGTTAGTTGAAATTGAGTCATTGGCTTGTGATACGTTGAAACTTAACAGGCCGGATTGGAATGTTTTAAATATTGATGTAAAAAAATTTAATGCTGAAAAATATATTGGTGTAGACCTGTTTGCAGGCGGTGTTCCGTGTCCCCCGTTTTCCATTGCGGGTAAGCAATTGGGTAAGGAAGATGAAAGGGATTTGTTTCCCGAAGCTTTGCGATTGATTAATGAGTGCAGGCCAAACGCTATTTTGCTTGAAAATGTAAAAGGCTTACTTGATGCAAAATTTAAAGCATATAGAGAAGATATTTTACATGAATTGAATAAATCAGGATACAAATGTGATTGGCGTCTTATTAATTCTTCTGATTATGGAGTTTCTCAGCTTAGACCCCGGGCTATTTTAGTAGGCATAAAGGAAAAATATTTTCCTTATTTTACATGGCCCGAAAAATATAAAAAGTCGCCAAAAAGTGTGGGCGAATTATTACTTGATGAGATGAGTTCTTTGGGTTGGCAAAATGCTTATGAGTGGAAAAAACTGGCTCGTGGGATAGCGCCAACTTTAGTAGGGGGATCAAAGAAGCACGGTGGTGCTGATTTGGGACCTACCAGATCAAAAAAAGCTTGGGCACAGCTTGGGGTAGACGGAAAAGGATTGGCAAATGATCCTCCAATAAACGGGTATAATGAAATGCCCCGACTGACTTTGCGAATGACAGCGCTTATTCAGGGTTTTCCAAAGGATTGGCAATTTGTTGGGAAAAAAACCCCCGCGTATAGGCAAGTTGGAAATGCTTTTCCTCCACCTGCGGCCCATGCAATTGGAAAGTCTATACTAAACGCTTTGAGTCAATATGAACAGAAAACCACCCAAACAAAAAGGCTCCAGGAGCAAGCTGCGTGATTTCTTTTTGGAAAATGTTGGTAAGGTATTGGATTCTGATACACTTCGTGCGGTTGCCGGTAGCAGTGAATGGGGGAGACGCGTACGCGAATTGCGAAACGAAGAAGGATTAAACATTGTAACGCATAACGATAGAAGTGAGTTAAAGCCCGGTGAATATTTATTGATTTCTACCAAACCCTTGCCTGCTTTTGAAAGGGGTATTTCGAAAGAAGTCCGGGCTTTTGTTTTAGATAGAAATGGTTTTACCTGTCAAATGTGTGGAGCAGCAGCAGGAGAATCGCATCCTTATGATGCTGGACGGAAAACAAGGCTTCATATTGGCCACATTATTGATAAATCTATGGGAGGAGCAGATGAAGCTTCAAATCTGAGAGCTATTTGTTCTGTCTGCAATGAAGGAGCTTCCAATCTTACACTTAACAGACCTCAGGCAATTAAATTAATTGCTCAGGTTAGAAGAGCTCCGACATCCGATCAATTGGATATTTTAAAATGGTTATTACTTAAATTTCCCAAAACAGGTCATTAGGTTAAAAGTAACAGAAAGTAACTATCCATTATAGGGTACTTTCAAAATAATGCTTTTAATGCCGTTTTATTTTGCCGACGGTACATTTTTATTTTTTCCGCTTTAAGCATTCTGTTATTTTTGCGGCACTTTCTATTGCATGAGAACAACCCTAACCATTATTGGCCTTTTCGCCGGTCTCTTTTGCTCCGCACAGGAGAAAAAGCTGGCTGCATTGAGAATCCATACACCCATACGGATTGATGGTAATTTAGAAGAGGCTGTATGGCAACAGGCAGCAGTGGCCGATAGTTTTATTGCAAATACCCCTGTCTACGGCCAACCCGCTTCCAGGAAAACCATAGTACATATTTTATATGATGACCAGGCCGTTTATGTAGGCGCTTATTTATACGATGAACCCGGGTTGGTACGCCGGCAGTTAACTTCAAGAGACGGTGAGCAGAGACAGGATGTGGACCATTTCAGCGTATTCTTTGATACCTATAAT
>JBKJPR010000372.1:0-4914 GCA_046594275.1 Sediminibacterium sp. | reverse complement strand
TTATTGTATTCATAGCATAGGTTTTTATATGGTCAGTTAATATTTGTCATAAGGCCGGGCATAATAAGCGGCACATCACGTTCTATCAAATCCTTTACTTGTTATTTTCATTTCAATTTCTTCCTTCTTTCCATTATTTCCCGCCAGGTTGTGAGTAGGATACCCTGGTCCTGTATGGCTTTTTTCAGTAAAGGATCCATCATAGCCAGCATATCACCTCTCCGAACAGGGCCTGAATCAGATATCTGGGGGAAAACTTCCGAAGTTGCAGTGCAATGCATGATCATCATGGTTAACCCAGGCTGCAAAGAATGTAACCCCTCTATATATTTTTGTGTTTTAAACTGCTGCAATTTTTTATCATCCTTACCTATCCCTACCGGAATTTTCCATCCATAACTTTCATTATGCAGGTCATCCAATACGGGCAAACCTGCGGCCCAGAGCATTTTGCCGATCATGCGTAACTGCTGTACCATGGTTTCGGGCGCATTGGCCTGTTTGCGAATCAGGGTAACATGGCCGGCAGGTAGCATTACAGGGATCCTGTTCTCGATGCCCAGTTTCACATATCGCTGTATGAATTCAGGCGTAGCCAGTAAGGTTCCCATATGACTGTCGAAATGGGTGGGTTCAAAACCCATAGCCCGGGCTCTTTCCAGTTGCGCCCTGATCTCTTTCTCCACTTCATCGGCGCTCGCATATTTGACAACATCGGCCACACCGGGCCACAGGGCCCCTTCCTTATCTACAAGTCCTGGCGTTGTATTCTTACCGGACAAGGGTCCCCAACGGTAGCCTTTCCATTCGGAAGTTAAAGTAAGATGCAGCCCCGCATCTATACCGGGATGCAGTTTCATGTACTGTACAAAAGCAGGAACCCAGGGGCATGTCATCATAACGCTGCAGGAATTTGCCACTCCTTTGGTGATGGCATTAATGGCACCCTCATTTGAATCGAATGACATCCCCACATCATCTACATGCAGGATCAAGACTTTGGAACCTTTTGGGTACCCTAATTTTTCGGCATAGGTACTGTCAGCAGGTTGTGCTGCAACAGCCAGGCATGTTATACAGGCAAGGAATAATGATAGCAATCGTTTGATCATAGTTGAAATTTTTCACGCAAAGGCGCGGTTGTGTGCGTTTTATCAGGAAAATAATTATTCAATTACTAATTATTAATTACTAATTATCCCTACATTCAATCTCCGCCAATCACAGGCTAAATCTAACGAAAGAAAACCAAAACACAACAGCTCTATGAAAGCAAGAACCGGCTCCTTACTCGCCTCGATGATGTTTCTTGAATATTTTATCTGGGGCGCCTGGTATGTGACCATGGGTACCTATATGGTTGAACACCTGAATGCTACCGGGGTTGAGATAGGCGCGGCATACAGTGCACTGGCCATTGCCACGATGATCTCTCCTTTTTTTGTAGGTATGATAGCCGACCGTTTTTTTGCGGCACAACGCATTATGGGTGTATTGCACCTGGTAGGCGCTTTGCTGTTATTTTTAGCTACCCGCATCGAGAGCAGCACTACTTTTTACTGGGTAATCCTGTTTTATTCGCTTTTATACATGCCCACTATTGCTTTGAGTAATAGCGTGGCTTTCTCGCAGATGACCGATCCCGGGAAACAATTTCCCTGGATACGTGTCTTTGGCACCCTGGGATGGATTGCAGCGGGATTGCTGATCGGTCAATTGGGGATTGAAAAAACCTCTTCCACATTTTATATGGCAGCGGCGGTTTCAGCCGGGTTAGGATTGCTGAGTTTTGTATTACCCAATACACCCCCCAAAGCACAAACGTCAGATGCATCTAAAGCATTGGGCACAGAAGCATTTGTATTATTCAAAGAAAGGCCCTACCTGGTCTTCTTTATTGCTGCTATCCTTGTGTGCATCCCACTTTCTTTTTATTATGGTTTTGCCAACCCATTTTTAAACGAGATCCAGTTTGCCAATGCTGCCAGTAAAATGACCCTCGGCCAGGTTTCTGAAGCCGTTTTTATTTTAGCAATTCCCTTCCTGTTTAACCGGATCGGCGTAAAGAAAATGCTGCTGATGGGCATGACTGCCTGGATATTGCGCTACATCTTTTTTGCATATGGCGATACGGGTTCCAATACCTGGATGCTCTATACAGGTATCATATTACATGGCATCTGCTATGATTTCTTTTTTGTAACAGGCTATATGTACACTGAAAAGAAAGCTGGTGAAAAAATTAAGAATGCCGCACAGGGCCTCTTCACTTTTGCCACCTATGGCGTAGGCATGTTCATCGGCACCTGGTTCTCGGGGTACATTGTTGATCAGAACAAAACCGGTGATGGCAGTACACACAACTGGCAGAATATCTGGTATGTACCGGCCTATATTGCTTTGGCCGTGCTAATTTATTTCATACTGTTCTTTAAAGAAAAGAAAGCCGTGGGAACGGCATGAATAGTGAGTGGTGAGTAGTGAGTATTAATTTACACTGACCACTCACCACTCACCATTCACCATTCACCATTCACTAAATTATTACCAACCCTAACCACCCATCTATGAAAAAAATTGCCATGCTCGGTTCCGGATTTATCGGGCGTTTTTATGCAGACTCCTTACAAGGCTACAGAAGCCGGGATAAAGTGATCAGTATTTATTCCCGCAGGGAAGAGAGCGCTAAAAAGTTCGCGGCTGATTATGGCTGCGATCATTGGACACTTTCTATGGAAGAAGCCATTGCCCACCCCGATGTAGATATTGTCTGTATTGCCTTACCCAATAACCTGCATGAGGCCGCAGTGATGCTTTGCTGCAAGCACAAAAAAGCAGTGATGACTACTAAGCCATTAGGCCGTAATGGAGAAGAAGCCAAACGCATGTTACAGGCGGTAGAAGAAGCCGGCATCTTCAATGGTTATTTGGAAGATCTGGTGTACACACCTAAATTCATCAAAGCCAATGAGAGTGTAAAAAATGGGGCGCTGGGCAGGATATTATGGGCCAAATCAAGAGAAACACATCCCGGTCCGCATAGCGACTGGTTCTGGGATATTGAGCAGGCAGGTGGTGGTTGTATACTCGACCTCGGTTGCCATTGTGTGGAGATTACCAGGAGTTATATAGGCAAGGATATTAAACCCATGGAAGTAATGTGCTGGGCAGATACACAGGTAAAACCCATCGACGCAGAAGATCATGCCATTGGCCTGGTAAGATATGAGAATGGCGCCATCGGCCAGTTCGAAGTAAGCTGGACATTCCGTGGCGGACTTGATCTTCGCGATGAAGTGATGGGAACGGAAGGCACTATCTGGATTAACAGTTTTTTACGTACCGGTTTTGAAATGTTCACCACCGGCAAAAGTGCGGATTATCTATCTGAGAAAGCTGAAAGCAATACAGGTTGGCTGTTTCCTGTGGGTGATGAACTGAATGAACTCGGCTACAACCATATGTTCATGGATATGTTTAATGCCATGGAAAAAGGCGAGCCTCCTAAAGAAACTTTTTACGACGGTTACGTAGTAAATTCCATTCTCGATGCCGCGTACCTTTCTTCCAAAACCAAATTATGGGAGCCAGTTAAACTGGATATCTGGAGAGGAAAAACGGGATTGACAAAAGAAAGTCATTTAGTGGAATATGATGCAGATCATTATCTGGTAAAAGAAGAGATGACGCATTATGGGGCGAAGAAAGTAATATTGAAAAATAAAGATACAGGTAAGATTATTGAGCGTGTTCTTGAATAAATATTTAAAAAGACGAACAAGGAACAGATGAAATATTTTTAACCCGATCAGTCAATATTTCTTGTGAGTCTGTTCCTTGTTCATCTGTTCGATATTAAAATACTGTTATGCCCACTACACGTAAATACCTCCCTCTTTTTACCTGCATAACAGTATTTTTAGCCTGCCAATCCAGCCAAACAGAATGGAAGGTCTATGGTGGAAATAAATCAGCTACCCATTTTTCATCCCTCAAACAGGTAGATACTTCAAACGTCACACAATTACAGGTTGCCTGGGAATATCACACAGGCGATGCGGAGGCGAACACGCAGATTCAGGTGAATCCCATCATCGTAAACGGTATCCTGTTTGGTGTTTCTCCCAAACTGAAATTGTTTGCCATAGATGCTGCAACCGGGAAAGAAAAATGGGAATTCAATCCCCTAGATACATCTACTGCCAAAGGCAGGGGATATTTTTCGATGAATGTTTGCAGGGGTGTAACCTATTACAATGATCATGACAAAGATCAACGGATATTCTATGCTGCAGGCCCTACACTTTTTTGCATTGATGCGATAACCGGGAAACCGGTACTTTCTTTTGCGGATAGTGGCAGACTGGATCTGCACAATGACCTGGGCAGGAGCGTGAAGGATCTCTATGTAGCATCTACAACACCCGGTATTATTTATAAAGACATGATCATTATCGGGAGCCGCGTGGCAGAAGAAGCTGCGGCAGCGCCTGGTCATATCAGGGCCTATGATGTGCATACAGGAAAATTGAGATGGATTTTTCATACTATTCCGCATCCAGGTGAAGAAGGCTATACAACCTGGGCAGATAAAAATGCCTACCTGCATATCGGCGGAGCCAATGCCTGGTCAGGCTTTAGCATGGATGAAGAAAAAGGGATCGTGTTTGCACCCATAGGATCTGCTTCTTATGATTTTTATGGAGGCAAAAGAATTGGGGAGGGATTGTTTGCCAATTCTGTACTGGCACTGGATGCGGCTACCGGCAAAAGGATCTGGCATTTTCAAACCGTGCATCATGATATGTGGGACAGGGACCTCCCCACTGCACCTGTACTGGTTAATATCAGGAAAGATGGAAAACAGATAGAAGCTATTGCACAGGTTACCAAATCTGGTTTTATTTTTCTTTT
>JBKJPR010000194.1:0-3340 GCA_046594275.1 Sediminibacterium sp. | reverse complement strand
GTCTGATTTTGTAAAATCTGCGCCAGCGCATTTGTTTGTTTCAATATTTCCAATGCTGAAGCCCCGCTGTTAACCAGGTTCTGAATAACAATCTTCGCACTATCACCGCTTCTTTGTATCTGCAGATCAATTTGTTTGATCGCTAAATCATAAGAGAATTTGGTTTGTAACAAAGTGGTTTGTGCCGCAATAGCATCTTTCTCGCTGAAAGCGTCTTTTTTACACGCGGTAAAAATTCCCATTACCAGCATAATCGCTGCAATGGATTTAATAAATTTTGAATGTAGCATGGTTTTCTTGTTTTGGTTTGTGATAAAAATTTGAATGAGTTATTTTGTTTTTTTAGATTTTTTCCCAAATGACGGAATGGAATAACCCAAACCTACCCGGAAAGAACTGGTTCTGATATTACCCGAAACACCGGGCGCGCCGATATAAGAGTAATCATCTAATACGGAGCTTACACCCCATACATACCGAAAATCAAGTAGAATCTCCTGCATTTTCTTAACAGGAAGCCCTACCTGAAAACCGGAAGTAAAAGACCACCAGTACGGTTTAAATTTGTCTACGTTCTGGTTGCCGTTAATGGTTGCGATCACGCCTGGAGAATGGTTAACGCCTGAAATCAGGTTTCCTGTTTTCTCGTAGTTTTCCGTTTCTCCCATGGTAATGTTAAGGGTTGGCGCCACATACACTTTCACAGACCACAAACCTTTTGTAGAGATTGTATACGCAGCGCCAACGCTTGACTCCAAGCTGTGTAAGAGATAGTTGCTCTGCTTTACATTTTTGAACCCGATGGTTGGATCAAAGCCCATCCAGGTGTTGTCCGTAAATTTGGTTAGCGATCCGCCCGCTGCAGCATAACCCGTTTCTGCATACAAACTGAAATGTTTGGATGTTGAATAGTTTAGACGGATTTGTGCTGTGCCACCTACATTCATTCCTGTGTGTGGCTGTTCGTCGGTGAAATAATTAAATGATGCGCCTGCGGTTGCCTGTAAACGCCATCGCGGTACAGGTTTCGTTTTTTGAGCTATGCCGTACCCTTGCAGGCAAATGAGCAGCAGCAGCAGCTTTAGTTTTAAATAATGTTTCATGGTCTGTATATTTGGTTAAACAAATACGATTCCCTTCAGGCTGCATTATTTTTTTGCGGCCTGTGATTTTTTCATGCTAACCTGTTAAACAATCAGGTCAGGCTCTCTTAAATTTTTGATTGAATCATTGATCCGGATTTTAAAAGCATTGCATAATTAACCTACTTCAATCCTGGTCCTTATATCAATTTTCCGATATCTGTTTATATGTGTTTTTTTACGGTTTCAATACTTATTAGTTCTGCTGTATAAATCGGCACTAATTTCATTGTTCAGGAATCCGTTATACAGTGGTTGCAGCACTTCATACTCCGGTTGTTTTACAAATCCGTTAGTCGATACCGGCCTCGATTATTATGTTCATTTTGTGCAGGTATAAATTCCACTTAGTAAGTTTTTTTGAATAATTATTGAATTAAATAATACTACATTCATACCTCCTGCTGATCCGTTTATTCTTTTAAGCACCAGAATCTTATCCGAAACAAATTTCCATAGTAGTACAGCATTTGCAGTAAGGGGAAACCCCTTTTTTTTAAAGGATTTACCCTGTTGATACTGGAAATATTTCCTGGATAATGGATTTTCAGGTAATATTTTATAGTGTCTGGGGAATTTATACAAATTTGAATTATATTTTAGTCCAAAAAGAGCTTGATAAAATATAGGGGAAAGCGCATATTTGTGCTACCTCTTTATGGGTAAGTTTATTTACGAGTGTGCATCTATATTGATCAAGGTCATCCAAATTTTTAAACAGTCGCTTAGTGAAATCTTTTTTCAATTTTGCCCAGATATTTTCTGCCGGATTTAGTTCAGGGCTGTAAGGTGGTAAAAAAATGAGTATTATATTTTCAGGAATTACCAGTGATTTAACTTTATGGAATGCACCATTATCGAGTACCATTAATTTAAGTTCTCCGGGATTGAATAAAGAAAATGCATCCAGAAAAAGTTGAAAGGTTTGCCCATTGCACCAGGGCATTTCCAGGAGGAAATGGTTGCCGTTAATGGGAGAGAAAGCTCCAAAAAGATATAAAGACTCAAACACCTGTTGAAATGGACAAATGGGCTTTACACCTTTGGCTGTAAGTGCTTTCCCATTTTTAGTAAATAAGCCAAAGCGGCTCTCGTCCTGGAAATAAAGATTTATTTGTTTGAATTTTTCCTGCTTTGGATTACAGGCTTGCCGGCAGGTTTCACTGAAGTTTTTTTAAAAGTGTCTACAGCCTGCTGGTCTTTGTTGATGTGGCTTTTACGGGCAACTTTTACCTTAGAACCAAAGTTTTTAATGCTGTATTTAAGCAGGGTATTATATTTTACCTTCTTTTTAAACTCTTTTTCCACCCATTCCAGTAATTCAATATATCCCCGTAATCCATTTTTGGGGTCTTTTAGCTTTTGTTCAATAGCCAGATGTTCTGCAGCACTAAATACTGATGGTTTAAAACCGGTTCTGTTATGTGTGCAAATAGCCGCAATCCCACCCGAACTATAAAGTGTCCGCCAGGATTGGACACTATTGTGATTAACCCCAATGAGGCTTGCCAGTTCTCTTTTTGATATGCCGGATTCCCCAGCCTTTTTTATCGCAATCAATACACGGATGCGAGGTGCAATTAATGGCGAGGATTGCTTCAAAAGCAATTTCAATTCTGCAAGGCTTTCTTTAATGTTGAGGTGTTTGGGCGATGACATATTTTATGATTTATATATTAGTCCAAAGATAAATAAAAAATGAAATAACAAATATTGGACTACTTATTATTTCATTTTGGTATAACTTCTTTTAAAAGTACGCTGTGAAACTCCCTGCCGGCGTGCCGTTGTGGTTTTTTTGAACCACAGAAACACAACGACTCTGCGAAACACAGAGTAAGTAGTAACAAAGGTAGAATAGGGAATTATTATTTAGACCCAAAAATTCTGTCCGCAGTGGAGAAAGGAGCTTTGGAAATCAAGATTTTTTGAACAAATTCATGGCACAGATTCATGACGCACAAATAAAAAACCACCCACGATTTAACGTAAGTGGTTGACTATCAAGTAGCGAGGAGGAGATTTGAACTCCCGACCTCAGGGTTATGAATCCTGTGCTCTAACCAACTGAGCTACCTCGCCAGGTTAGTTCCCGTTGTCCCGAACCCTCGGGACTAACGGGGTGCAAATATAGGAGGTTTGGGGAAAAGGAAAACCCTTAGTACGCTAAAAGTTTGCGTATGCACGCTACCAGCTTG
>JBKJPR010000159.1:0-9369 GCA_046594275.1 Sediminibacterium sp. | reverse complement strand
TTAGGGGGCTGGGGGGTTATAAACTCGCCATTAAATATTCCTTATTCAATCTCGCAATATTACTCAGTGATATCTCTTTGGGGCAGGTGGCTTCGCAGGCGCCGGTATTGGTGCAGGAGCCAAAACCTTCCTTATCCATCTGGGCCAGCATATTCACCACGCGGCTCTTACGTTCAGGATCTCCCTGTGGTAACAGTGCCAGGTGCGACACTTTTGCGCCCACGAACAACATTGCCGAGCTATTTTTACAAGCGGCTACACAGGCACCGCAGCCAATACACATGGCTGCTGCAAATGACGCATCCGCATTATCTTTCGGGATTGGTAAGGCATTGCCGTCAACTGCATTACCCGTATTCACACTGATAAATCCACCGGCCTGGATGATACGGTCAAAAGCAGAACGGTCAACCATCAGGTCCTTAATAACCGGGAACGCATTTGCTCTCCATGGCTCCACCACTATAGTATCGCCATCCTGGAAAGCACGCATATGCAACTGGCAGGTAGTATTGGCCTGCCATGGGCCATGTGGCTTCCCATTTATATACATGGAACAGGATCCACAGATACCCTCGCGACAATCATGGTCAAAAGTGATGGGATCGTCACCATCATGGATCAACTGTTCATTCAACACATCAAACATCTCGAGGAAACTCATTTCCGAAGAAATATTTTCTACCCTGTACATTTTGAATGCGCCCTTGGCTTGGCTGTTTTGTTGTCTCCAGACTTTTAGATTCAGGTTCATAGTATACCCCTTAACCCCCTGAAGGGGGAAATTTTTAGGTTAATAATTTTCGAAAACACTATTTTATGTAACACTCTACTCCATCCCAAACTCAATCCCATACTAACTCCCCCTTCAGGGGGTTGGGGGGTGAGGTTGGGGGGTTACTTGTAATTTCTCTGCGTTGGCTTTATCACATCATACACAAGTGGCTCCTTATGTAATTCCCAGTTACTCTCGCCTTTGTATTCCCAAGCCGAAACATACATGTAATTGGCGTCATCGCGCAAAGCTTCACCATCCGGTGTCTGGTATTCTTCACGGAAATGTCCGCCGCAGCTTTCATTTCGGTCGAGGGCATCTTTGCACATCAGTTCGCCCAGTTCAATAAAGTCGGCCACGCGGTTGGCTTTGTCGAGTTCGGGGTTCATCTCTTTACTATTCCCGGGTATCCGCACATCGCTCCAGAATTCTTTTTTCAAAGCCTGTATCCCAGTGATGGCTTCCTGTAAGCCTTTGGCATTTCGCGCCATGCCGCATTTATCCCACATGATCTTGCCGAGCCGTTTGTGAAAACTCTCAACCGATTTTGAACCTTTTATATTCATCAATGTGTTGATCCTGTCTGATACTACTTTTTCCGCTTCTGCAAAAGCAGGATGCGAGGTCTCTATGGATTTGCTGTAAATCTCATCTGCAAGATGGTTACCAATGGTATAAGGGATTACGAAATAACCATCCGCCAATCCCTGCATCAATGCCGAAGCGCCCAGGCGATTGGCACCATGGTCGCTGAAATTGGCTTCACCTAACGAGTATAATCCCGGAACATTGGTTTGTAATTCATAATCCACCCATAAGCCACCCATGGTATAGTGAACAGCAGGGTAGATGCGCATCGGCACTTCGTATGGGTTCTCACCTGTGATCTTTTCATACATGTCAAACAGGTTACCATATTTTTCTTTCACTACTTCTTTACCTGTACGGATGATATCTTCCGGGCTTGCATGATCGTTGCCCTTTTTACCGGCTTCTATTTTTCCGTAACGGATAATAGCCGCGCTAAAATCAAGGTACACTGCCTGTTTACTGCTTCCTACCCCATGGCCTTCATCACATCTTTCTTTCGCCGCCCTAGATGCCACATCGCGCGGAACCAGGTTGCCGAAAGCGGGGTATCGTCTCTCTAAAAAATAATCTCTTTCTAGTTCAGATATTTCACTGGCTTTTCGGTTATCACCCTGTTTCATTGGAACCCAGATACGGCCATCATTGCGTAGTGATTCTGACATCAATGTCAGTTTCGACTGGTGATCACCACTCACCGGGATGCAGGTAGGGTGGATCTGTGTAAAACAGGGATTGGCAAATGTGGCGCCCTGTTTATGTGCTTTCCATGCCGCAGTAACATTGCTGCCCATGGCATTGGTGGAAAGATAAAATACGTTTCCATATCCGCCACTGCACAACAAGACCGCATGACCAAAATGTCTTTCCAGTTCACCACTTACGAGGTCGCGTGCGATAATGCCCCTGGCTTTACCATCAATCTTAACGATTTCAAGCATCTCATGGCGACTATACATTTTTACATTACCCAATGCCACTTGTCGCTCCAGGGCCTGGTATGCGCCTATCAATAATTGCTGGCCTGTTTGACCGGCCGCATAAAAAGTCCGTTGAACCTGTGTACCGCCAAATGAACGGTTACTGAGTAACCCGCCATATTCACGTGCAAAAGGAACACCCTGTGCCACACACTGGTCAATGATATTCGTACTCACTTCCGCAAGGCGGTGTACGTTGGCTTCGCGGGAACGGTAATCGCCGCCTTTGATCGTATCATAAAATAAACGGAATACACTGTCACCATCATTCTGGTAATTTTTGGCTGCATTGATACCGCCCTGCGCAGCAATAGAGTGTGCACGGCGTGGAGAATCCTGGAAACAGAAAGCTTTTACCTGGTATCCCAATTCGCCCAGGGATGCAGCAGCAGATGCGCCCGCCAGTCCTGTACCTATAATAATCACTTCCAACTTGCGTTTGTTGGCAGGGTTCACCAGTTTGCAATGTCCCTTGTACTCTGTCCATTTATCATCTAAGGCCCCGGGTGGAATTTTTGCATCTAACATATGGAACGGTTTGGTGTTTGGGGTTTGGTGTTGTTTTGTTCAGCGTTATCGTTATTCAACTTCGTTTTGTTTGTCTGCTGTGAGGCGGCGTCACTCACTTGTTTGTTCTGTCCGATATTCGGTTTTTTGTGAATGGTGAATAGGCAATAACACATTCACCATTCACCATTGCCCATTCACTACTTCACCCATCCAAAATAAAAACTCACCGGCATCATTACGAAAGCCAAAGGCACTATTATCGCGAAAGCATAACCCATACCGGTCAGCATATTATTGTAATTTTTATTGTGTACCCCGATCGTTTTAAAAGCACTCTGGAAACCATGCGCCAGGTGGTAAGCCAGCGAAATACAGGCAAGTACATACAGGATCACTACCAATGGATTCTGAAATATCATCTGCATTTCCGCGAACAGGTTATGATAGGGTTTGCCATCATAAGTAATTTCCTGCAGTTCATGCACCTGCCACATACCGCCAAAACGGCTGGGTGTCCAGAAATGATAGATATGCATGATCAGGAACAATAAGATCAATGAACCTAATATGCCCATACTGCGGCTATACCATTTGCTGCCCTTATTGCCATAATCAACTGCATAGCCTACCGAACGTTTGCTGCGGTTCTGGGCAGTTAACATATAACCCTGTATGATATGCAGGAAAAATCCGAGGAACAACCCAATCTCCAGAATACGTGGAATTACCAGGCTACCCATGAAATGGGCTGCTTTATTAAACATTCTGCCATGGTCATCAGGATCTGCAAGCGTGGCCCAGACAGTGGCGTTAAGCCCCACATGAATGATCAGGAAAAGTATGAGGAAAATACCGGTAAAACCCATGACCCATTTCTTGCCTACCGACGATGTGAAGACTTGTTTCCAGGTCATATAGCAATTTTATATTTGAAGAAATCGATGCAAAAATAGTACAGGAAACGATGCTAAGCGTTTAAGGCAGATTTTTTCTTAGTTCGCAAGCAATATTTCATAATAGAAAATGTTTGATTGTCCGGCATTTCCCAGTTACCATGTGGCATAACCCCAAATTCCAAACTCCAAACCCCTTCCACCGCTTACATAAAAATCCTTCCCTCCAGACAATACTGTATTACATTTGAATCATGTTCAAACTCCTAAGCATTTTATGGAACAGTTTCCGGATGGCCCTGCAGGAACTCAGGGTCAATAAACTCCGGACGTTCCTGTCGCTGTTCGGAATTACCATCGGTATCTTCTGTATTATTGGTGTACTGGCCACGGTGGACAGCCTGGAACGTAAAGTGCAAACTGATATTAAGTCGTTTGGCAATAACACTATTTACATTGACAAATGGAACTATGGAGGGGGTAATGATTATCCCTGGTGGAAATACATTAAGCGCCCGTCTATAAAGATCGAAGAAATGCGGTTCGTGAAACTCAAAAGCCAGCTTGCTTCCAATGCTGCTATGTTTGTTTCCAGTAACGTGAATTTGACGTACAAGGATAATATTTTGAGCAATGTGAATATGTATGGTGTATCAGATGAGTTCAATACCATTCAGACCATCGATATTGAATATGGCCGTTATCTTAACGAGTCAGAATTCAGCCGTGGAACCACCACCGGTATTATCGGTTACAGGGTAGCAGAAGAACTGTTCGGTGACGTACAAAAAGCAGTAGGTAGCCAGGTATCTTATACCGGTAAAAGGGTGATCGTAGTAGGGGTGATCAAAAAGCAGGGACAAAGTTTCGTAGGCGGTTTTGATTACGATCAGTCGCTGATCGTATCCTACCGTTATTTTGCCAGTGTATATAATCCCGACAACAGCAATCCTTTTATCATGGTGCAGGGTAAACCAACGGTTTCATCAGTGGCTTTACAGGATGAGTTGATCGGTATCATGCGCCAGTCGCGGAGATTAAGTCCTACAGAAGAAGATAATTTTTCGTGTAATGATGTGGCCCAGTTTAGTGAGCAGGTAAAAGGCTTCTTCGGCCAGGTAAGCGCCGGTGGATGGGCTATTGCGGGGCTGAGCCTGATTGTGGGGGCATTTGGGGTAGCTAATATTATGTTCGTAACGGTAAGAGAAAGAACAAGCCAGATAGGCCTCAAAAAAGCAATGGGGGCCAAAAGAAGAACCATCCTTACCGAATTCCTGATAGAAAGTGCGTTCCTCTGCATTATCGGCGGGCTTATAGGTTTAGGGTTAGTATGGATATTGTCGCTGGTATTAAGTGCAGTATTGCCATTCCCCATCTTTATCGCGCCAAATATTGTTATTCTGGCACTCAGCATTTGTATCATCCTTGGCATTATTTCCGGTATTATTCCCGCTTCTATTGCCGCGAAGATGGATCCGGTTGTTGCTATACGTACCAAATGAGTTCTTATTTCTGGTTATGTACAGTCTCCATCAGGAATGTGAAACAGCTTTACATTTACAGCTAAATCGTAACCCGTAACTTGAAACCTCTAACCATCCTTGCTATCGAATCATCCTGTGATGAAACTTCTGCGGCAGTCTGCGTGGATGGTAAAATATTGTCTAATTATATTGCCAACCAGACTGTGCATGAACAATATGGTGGCGTAGTACCCGAACTGGCCAGCCGCGCACATATGCAGAATATCGTTCCCGTAGTGGATGCTGCCCTGCGTAATGCTTTCCCCCAACTCCCGACTCCCAACTCCCGACTCCAGACTATCCATGCAATCGCCTTCACCCAGGCGCCCGGTCTTATTGGCAGCCTGCTGGTTGGCGCCCAGTTTGCTAAATCGCTGGCGCTTTCATTAGATAAGCCGTTAATAGCGGTGCATCATATGCAGGCGCATGTATTGGCCAACCTGATCACGGATGATAAACCTGACTTTCCTTTTTTGTGTTTGACTGTAAGTGGTGGCCATACTCAGATCGTATTGGCCCATTCACCATTGGATCTGAAGGTGATCGGCGAAACCATTGATGATGCAGCGGGTGAAGCATTTGATAAAAGCGCCAAATTATTGGGTTTGCCCTATCCCGGCGGCCCGCTAATTGATAAATATGCAAAAAAAGGTGACCCGTTACGTTTCAAATTTGCAGAACCACAGATACCTGAATTGAATTTTTCTTTTAGCGGCTTGAAAACATCTGTTTTATATTTTCTGCAAAAACAGGAACCTGGCTTTATTGCCCATAACATGCACGATCTTTGTGCGTCCATTCAATATACTATTGTGAAAATCCTGCTTAAAAAATTACAGAAAGCGGTAGAACTTACTGGTATCACCAACGTTTGTATTGCCGGCGGTGTCAGTGCCAATAGTGGATTGCGTGAAGGGTTACAGAAGATGGGAGCAAAGCATGGATGGAAAACCTATGTACCGGCCTTTGAATACTGTACAGACAATGCTGCTATGATAGCGATTACTGCCTTTTATAAATACCAGGCAGGGGCATTCAGTGATCTCAGTATAAGCCCTTCTGCGAGGGTTGTGTGGTAAAGTTATATTAGCGATTACCAAAAACATAGGGGGAACATCTGTTTTTGTTTGAAATCGGGCAAAATGGTCACATCAAACAATCGAAAAGGCGAATCACTATTCCGATAATTTGCCGGCATCATTTTTTAAGAATTACTCATAGAAAAAAATCAATCATGTCTATAAAAAACCCCGGGCAACAGAACCACTCAGATATTACCGATTCAGATAGAGATAAAGAACGTATGCAACCGGAAGTAATCATCATGGATCTGCCTGATGTGGAAGATATTCCCGGGCAGGAACATATTCGTGTGCCCAATATGAAAGAGTTTCATGATACCACCATTTCTTCAGACGATGAGGAAGGTAAGGGCTTGTTTTCCGCTGACAGATTAAATGATGATTCTGATGTGACAGAAGAAGAGAAAGAACTCCTAACCCGTTCAGAAGACAGCATGAGCGGTATGGATGATGAAGACAGGCGCAAACTGATGCTCGATAATACTGACCTTGATGGGGACCCGTTAAATGAAAAGGATGATGTATCGGGCGCTGACCTCGATGTGCCCGGCGCGAGTGATGATGATGACAATGAAGCGATAGGTGAAGAAGATGAAGAGAACAACAGTTACAGTTTGGGCGGCGACCGTAAAGATTAACATAGAGCGATGAAAAACATTTATAACCTGCTGCCGTTATTTTTTGCATTGATCCTCGTGAATGTTTCCTGTGATAAAAAAAAGTATGCACAGAAAGAGGTCTTTTGTACTGCTTCCCCAACGGGCGATACGGTTAGGTTTGATTACTATAAACCGACCCGCATTTTTGAAAACTGTACCGAGAACCTGAATCCTTCAGTTTCGAAGATATCGGATTCAAGATGTCCGACCGATGTAGTCTGTGTCTGGGCCGGAACGGTAAGTGTGGATATGCAAATGGACGATACTTTCAGCATTCATTTGGATATTGGGAAACAAAAAGACACAACTTATCATAAAAGCCAGTATAGTTTTACGCTGGTGGATGTTATACCTTACCCGGTATCCCAGCCACCCAGTTCTGATAGTTCGCGGAAAGCTATTGTCCGGATCATCAAACAGTAGGGCAGGTTATTTTGAATTTTTACTTTTGAATTAATAATGTGAATAAGGGGTTGAAAAGGAGTATAAACTCTCTTTATTTTTCTTCGTGATTCTTTGTGTCTTAGTGGCTTTGTGGTTCAAAATTTTGAACCACAAAGGCCCAAAAGCACAAAGTTTCACAAAGTGATTGATGAATTGGTCTACATTTTTTTATAATCATCCCAACCCTTATTCCTATTAAAAGGTAAGTTCATTCAGTTTTTCCACCGGGTTCATCATATAAGTGATCATCGAATCATCCTGCATCAGCTCCACCACCCGGAAACCTTTGTATGGGGTACCCCAGTTCCCACCTATGTGTGAATCAAAGAAGAAGGGGATATCCCCTCTCATCCTTACACCATCCTGGTCATGTTCATGCCCATGGAAAACAGCTTTGATATTGGGATAGTTGTTGACCAGTTCAAAAAAAGCCGGCGTGTCAATGCCATTGACAGTCCATTTGGCCTGGGGGATGTGTAAGAAAAGGAAAATATGTTTTCGCTTTTTATGTTCTTCAAATTTTTGCCTGAGCCAAACCAGGTCGGGCGATAAATAAGTTCCTTTTTCATTAGATGTATCTCCCATGATAATCGCCTGTTTGTTCACCACTACGTCATGGTTCACCGGTGTTCCCCATATTTCTTTCCAGTAATCTTCTGAAACCATATCGTGGTTGCCACGGGTTACATACCAGGGCATGGTTAATGTATCTAATTGTTGTTTGGCAAGCGGCAGCAATGGTTTTTCATTGTGAATTATATCGCCATTGATTACGCAGAAATCCAGCGGGCTGGTTATATGAAAAGTGTTTACCTGGCTGGTCATATTTTCGATCATCGAATCGAAAGCTGTCTGGGGTTGGCCATAGTGAGCGTCGGAAGCAACCGCAAACCTTAGCTTAACTTTTTTGCGCAACTGGTACACTTCTGCTGCTGAGAGGCCATTGATCTTTCCACTTAAGAGGAAGGCAGTAGCAAAAGAAATATTCCGGATGAATTGGCGGCGGGAACAGCCATTTGTTGCAATTTTTGTCATTTTCTGGATTTGTATCCTAAACTTATCCATTTTACATGTAATTCCTGCATCATAGGGGTATTGATAACCGAAATATCATCCCTAAAATACCGCTGCTAAGTCTTACTTTTGCCGCCGAAAAACAAGAGAAATCAATGATCAGCGCAAGAAATATCACCCTCGCATACGGCAAAAGGGTATTGTTTGATGAAGTGAATATCAATTTCATCAAAGGAAACTGTTATGGTGTGATAGGCGCCAACGGGGCGGGGAAATCTACTTTTTTAAAGATACTCAGTGGAGAAATAGAGCCTAATAAAGGAACCGTAGAGATCACACCCGGCGAACGGATGGCCGTATTGAAGCAGAATCAATTTGAGTTCGACGATTTTACCGTTCTGAATACTGTATTAACGGGGCATAAACGTTTATGGGAAGTAATGCACGAACGTGATGCCATCTATGCAAAAGCCGATTTTACCGAAGCAGATGGCATGAAAGCCGGGGAGTTGGAAGGTGAATTTGGTGAAATGGGTGGCTATGAAGCCGAAAGTAATGCCGGAAGCTTATTAAGCAGCCTGGGTGTGAAGGAAGAAATGCACCAGAGCCTGATGAAGGATATCCCCAGCACCTTTAAAGTGCGGGTTTTATTGGCGCAGGCTTTATTCGGAAATCCAGATATTCTTTTATTAGATGAGCCTACCAATGGCCTGGATATTGAAACCATCGGCTGGTTAGAGAATTTCCTGGCCGATTATGAAAATATTGTCCTGGTAGTGAGCCACGACCGTCACTTCCTTGATACCATTTGTACCAACGTGGCGGATGTTGACAGGTCGAAGATCAAAACCTTTACGGGTAACTATACTTTCTGGTATGAGTCATCTCAGTTGATCAGCCG
>JBKJPR010000152.1:0-3622 GCA_046594275.1 Sediminibacterium sp. | reverse complement strand
GTCAAAACCAATTCCTAATTTCGCTTTTACCAATCAAAGGAACCTGCAGTTTACAAACGAATCGGCACAACTGGGGTTTGATAAAGCAGGTTTCAGCAGCGGCGCCGCGTATGCCGATCTGGATGGGGATGGAGATCTTGAACTAGTGATCAATAACCTGAATGCGGAAGCTTCAGTTTATAAAAACCTGTCCTCCGAAAAATTGCATCATCATTACCTTAAAATTAAACTGCTTGGCACCTCACCCAATACCATGGGCCTGGGTTCACGGGTGACCATTTTTTTGGGCAATGAAAAGCAGGTACTTGAACAGATGCCCACACGTGGCTTCCAGAGCAGCGTTGATCCTGTATTGCTTTTTGGGTTGAATAAGCAGGAAAGAATTGACAGCCTCATAGTTCAATGGCCAAATGAAAAAATACAGGTTATAAAAAACTTTCGGGCAGATACCCTTCTCTTATTGCACCAGGCAAATGCAAAAGAAAGCAAAAAAAACAAGGAGCTATTGCCGAAGTTATTCCAGGATGTAACAACGGCTTTTATTAGTGGTAATATCCGGCATAAAGAAAATGAGTTTATTGACTTTGATGTGGAAAAGCTTATTCCAAAGCTGCTTTCCACAGAGGGTCCCAAAATAGCCACGGGGGATGTTAACGGTGATGGGCTGGAAGATTTTTATATCGGCGCCGCAACCGGCGATACCGCTAAACTGTTCCTACAAAGAAAAGATGGACACTTTGAACAAAAGTTGCAAAAGGCATTTATAGCCGATACCTATTATGAAACCACGGGAGCCGTACTATTTGATGCAGATAACGACGGAGACCTGGATCTCGTGGCTGTCTCCGGGGGTAACGAAGCAAAACAAGGTTCGCTCTACCTGCTGTCAAGACTTTATATAAATGATGGGAAAGGAAATTTCAGTGCTTCTGCAAAAGGCTGGCCTTCCGTTTCGATCAATGCCTCCTGTGTGCGGACAGGAGATTTTAATAATGACGGCAAAACGGATATTTTTATCGGAGCGAGAAATATTCCGGGTAGTTATGGAATACCGGCTTCCAGCATTTTATTACAGAATGATGGAAATGGCGTGTTTACGGATGTGACAGGATCTGTCGCCCCTGCGTTTAATAAAATTGGCATGGTAACAGATGCGCAATGGGCAGATATAGATAGTGATGGCAGGAATGAATTGATTGTGGTGGGCGACTGGATGCCGGTCACCATTTTTACATACCAGGATGGTAAATTACAAAAAAAAGCAGCGGTCAATCATTCTTCAGGCTGGTGGAATTGTTTGACAATAACGGATATAAATGGGGATGGTAAAATGGACCTGGTGGCAGGCAACTTCGGTCTGAACTCCAATATAAAAGCAGACCCCGTGCACCCGGCAAAATTATATATATCTGATTTTGATAAGAACGGGCAAACGGAATCTATCCCTGTTTACTATAAAGCCGATGGAAAAGCGTATCCTTATTACCTGAAAGATGAAATGGAATCACAGTTGCCGCAATTAAAAAAGAAATTCCTGCGGTATGATGTGTACGCCGGTAAGCCGGTAGAAGAAATTTTTACGAAAGAACAATTGAGCCAGGCAACTGTATTAACTGTTGAACAAACACAAACATCTGTTTTTATGAATGATGGTCATGGTAATTTTACCATTCATCCATTGCCGGTGATGGCGCAACTGTCTCCTGTGTTTGCTATAACAGTACTTGACGTGAATGCTGATGGCCGAAAGGACCTGTTTATGGGAGGTAATTTTTTCGGGCTGAAGCCGCAAACCGGTCGCCTGGATGCCAGCTATGGCACCACCCTTATCAATGACGGCAACAGGCATTTTACCTATATAAAACCAAAGGAAAGCGGGTTGTTCTTAAAAGGCGAAACAAGGGATATGGCAAATGTGAAGTCAGTCAGGGGCGATAGTTGTATCATTGTGGCAATGAATAATGACAAACTGTATGTGTTCCGGCGTAATAGTAATAAAAAGTTTTAAAATATTAAATAGCCCGTCATATTATCAAAACAACTTGCAAGGTGAAATATTTTTAACACATAGGTGCATAGGGGTAGAAGAACCCATAAGCTATATCTCAAGCATTTCTTATATGCCTATGTGTTTAAAAAATATTTTATATCATCAAAACGTCTAAATGATAAAAGATTATTTATGAAAAAATCACTTGTTTTATTTTTCTGTATAATGGCCAGTGGAGTTATATCTGCACAATCAACCATAGATACCTGGAAGATCAGCGCCTCTCAAATTGATCCTTCCAACTATTACGGCATTACCGTAGCCAATGGCATGATCGGTATCGTATCCTCACCTGAACCATTTAAAGTAAAAGAGGTGGTACTGGCTGGCGCCTATGATCTCTATGGCCGTGGCAGGGTAAGTAATTTCCTACGGAGCTTCAACCTGCTAAACATGCAGATTGATATTGATGGCAAGAGAATAGGTGCGGGCCAAACCACTAATATGAAACAGGTGCTGGATATGAAACATGCCAGTTTCACCACTTCTTTCGACTATGGCGATAAAGCCACTGTTTCTTATACCTATTATTCTTTGCGCCAGCTTCCGTTTACCGTATTGATGGATGTGACCATCACTGCTAAAAAGGATATCACACTGGGAAGCGCCAGTGTAATGGAAGCGCCTGACGCGCTGAAAGAGGTTCAGAACTATTATAATGAGATCGACCGCCCACATGTGGTCATCAGCCTGCTTACCTCTTCAGCCAAAAGTCCGACCGGGAAATTATTGATGTGTGCATCCAATACTTTTTTATTCAGTGAGCCGCATGGGCAGGAACCGAGGGTGATCCATGAAATGTGGGATAATAATATGCACCTGATGAAATTCAGCAAAAAACTGAAAGCAGGGGATACATACCGGTTTTCTATTGCCGGAACCTCTATCACTTCCGCCCATCATGATGATCCATTGAATGAAGCAGAGCGCATGACCATTTTTGCCAAACTGGAAGGAAGGGAACGCCTCATCAATTTTCACCACAAAGCATGGGATGAATTATGGAAAAGCGATATCCAGATAGAAGGAGACGACCAGTCGCAGCAGGATATTCACAGCATGCTCTACCATCTGTATTCATTTGTAAGAGAAGGAACGGATATGAGCCCTTCACCGATGGGGCTAAGCGGCCTTGGTTATAACGGGCATGTATTCTGGGACACCGAATTATGGATGTATCCTTCTATACTGGTATTACATCCCGAAATGGCAAAAAGCCTGGTGGAGTACCGGTATCAACGGTTACCGGCCGCAAGGAAGAATGCGTTCAATCACGGTTATAAAGGCGCCATGTTTCCATGGGAAAGTGCGGCAAGTGGGGTGGAAGAAACACCGGTATGGGCATTGAGCGGGCCGTTTGAGCATCATATCACTGCCTGTGTGGGTATTGCTGCATGGAACTATTATTGTGTGACCCAGGACAAAGACTGGCTGAAGGAAAAAGGATGGCCCGTATTAAAAGAAACAGCCGATTTCTGGGCCAGCAGGGTAGAGAGAAATGGCCCCGGCAAATATGATATCAAAAATGTAGTGGCTGCCGATGAGTGGGCCGAGAACGTAGATAACAATGCC
>JBKJPR010000075.1:0-4007 GCA_046594275.1 Sediminibacterium sp. | reverse complement strand
CAGTGTTTTGCAATTCTTCGCTTTGCATATTTTACCGATCTCTTCCAAAGCTTCCTGCGCATTTTCTGCCCAGATCACTTTGGCTCCTCTCGCAGTAATCTTTCTTTCAAATTCTTCGAGGTACCTGTCAAGATGTTCTATAGCCTCCCATTTCCGGTTCTTGGCTTTCTCACGCGCCAGCATAACATCAGAAAATTGCTGCTTGCCAATCGGAACTACCGCATTATACTTACTGATATTGAAATTGATCTTCCGCCTGTGCTCAAGATCCGCGGATTTGATCGTGCTTTTAGCGATGAAGGAGGCTGCGGTTTCTTTCATACGGTTTTAGGATTTGTTACTATCTGTATTTTTACTATGATGTTTTTTTGTGAATGGTCAATGGTGAATAGTGAATAGTGAATGAAATTATTAAATTCACCATTGACTATTCCCCATTCACTACTGACCACTCACCACTCACGATTTTTTCATATGCTCCGCCGTAGCCGCCAATGTCTCGTAAAACGCTTCCCCGTATTTCCTGATCAATGAATCCTTCAGGAAAATATACACCGGCATCTTCAATTTCTTACCTAAAATGCAGGCAGCCGAACAGAGATCTTCTCTTGGCTCATAATTTACATATTCCACATCCGGGTCATGCTTACTTTTCTGGATCCTGATGGGAAATAAATGACAACTCAGGGGCTTTTTCCAATCCAGTTTCCCATCATTGAAAGCCTGCTCAATACCACATTTAATAATCCCCCATTTATCCCGGTATCCATACGCACAAATGGCGCCGTTAATGGTAGGCGTTACCCAGCCAAATTCCCGGTCAAAAATATACTTTCCCTGCCGCTCCACTTCTTTAATACCTTCTTCAGTCATATAAGGTTTAATCACCTCGTAATATTCCTTTAGTTTTTCCAGTTCCCATTTTTCCATCGGAGCGCCGGCATCACCATCTTCACAGCAGCCACCTTTACACTTGTTCAGGTCACAAACAAACTGCTCTTCAACTACCGCTTCACTGATCAATATATTATCAATAGCTATCATAAACCCTCGTTCAAATGTTTAAGGTGTCAAATATAACCCGATAGTCAGTAATCTTTAGAAAGTTTGAAACTTTCCAAAAGTTAATTACGCCATTTGAACGTATTAATCAGATGCTTCATATCCTCCATCAGAAACCTGTTAACGATCCCCAGTGAATCGGCATTGGGTGTGGCATCAAAGTACAGTGCGCCGCGTAGAAAATGTTTGGTAGAATCACTCAGAAAAAACTGGTTGGCAGTTGCCACATCGCCACCTACTGAAAAGAAAACACCATGTACCTGGTTGGGCGTTACCACCAGGGAATCATCTATAGAATAGGCTTTGGAAGTATGTTTACTGGTGAGTTGAAAAGCATCTTTTACGAGGGTATCGAACCTGTTCTTACCTATTTCTTTATAGCTCATATATATCCTCCCGCTAAACTGCGGAAAGTCAACATTAATCCACCAGGGGTTCTCAGTAGCCTCACCAAAAAAAGTACTGTCCTTAACCACCGTAGCATACACTGGGTATTCAAAAGAATAAGGATACCCCGGCTGATCGAAGACCTGGTATTTTTTTTCCGGAAAATCGATTTTATAATAGCCTCTCGGCTTAGGTGTATAGGAACTGTTGCAGGAGAAGAATACCATAGCCCATAGTCCGCAGGCCATGGTGTAGAGTATTTTCCTGGTATAGACTATCAACAATGGACTATGCACTCTTTTCATATATTACTCCGATGGCGGTTTTATAGTAACCTTCACTTTCTGTATCCGGTTCTTTTCTACTTCCAATACGGCAAATTCAAATTCGCCGGAACTGACCATTTTACCTGGCAGTGGTATCTCCCCCGCAAGTTCCAGTACCAGGCCGGCTAATGAATCACTTTCTCCTTTTATACCATCAAACGTATCCGTTTGCAGGTCCATGAATTTACATACATCATTAATCATGGTGCGGCCCTCAAAAATATAATTATTGTCATCTATTTTTTTATAGCCTGTTTCTTCTTCGTCAAACTCATCTTTGATCTCGCCGATCACTTCTTCCAATATATCTTCCAGCGTTACAATTCCGCTGGTGCCGCCAAACTCATCCACTACTACCGCAAAATGTATCCGTTTCAACTGGAACTCTTTTAACAGGTCCTCGATAAATTTCTGTTCATGCACAAAATATGGCTGACGCATCAGACCATGCCATTCATACTCATCGGGCTGATCCAGGTAAGCGATCAAGTCCTTTGTCTGTATCATGCCTGTTACATTATCCAGGTCCTCTTTATATACCGGTAACCGGCTGTAGTGCAGATCCCTTACCGTGGCTATCAATTCCCCAAAAGGCATGTCATAGTCAATCCCATGTACATCCACCCTTGTTTTCATGATCTGCTTCACAGTGATATTGCCGAACTTGACGATGCCCTTTAAAATATTCTTTTCATTTTCCGAAGCGGTATTCTGGGTGGTAAGATCAATAGCATGATCCAGCTCCTCGAGGCTGTAGCCATTGGTGCGGTTAGCTAATTTTCTTTCAATGATATCGGAATACTTTACTAATCCTTTGCTCAATCCCCTGCACACATAGGAAATAGCCTGTACTATGCCGCCAAAGTCTTTAGCAAAACGGATGTTATTCTGCGTGGCCAGTACTTTCGGCATCACTTCCCCGAACAGTACCAGCAGGAAGGTTACTGCTATCACCTTAATTACAAACTCAACCCATGCCGCATTGAACCGCTCAAAATTGAACATATCATCAATAAGCAGGTTGGAAATGATGATGATGGAAATATTGATAAAACTGTTCGCGATCAATAAAGAAGCCAGCAGTATCTTCGGTTCAGCAAGCAGGTCTACGATCCGTTTATATGGGGGCTGTTGTTTTGATTTCAGTAGATTGATATCCTTATAGGTGAGTGAGAAAAAAGCCACTTCAGAACCAGACAGTACAAAAGAAAGAAACAGTAAAATAAATAATACCATCACCAGAACAGTGGTACCCTGTGGGTGGATAGCTGATAATAAGGTGAGTTTTGAAAAAAACTGCAAAACCGGGTGATGATCCAAAGCAAGCATTTTAAATGAAAGATCAGAAACATACAGGGTTTGCATTCCTGTTTGTTCTCTAACCACAAAAGTATCGTATCTGTGATAAGATCAAAAAGGCAATGTTTCACCGGGATCTGCCAATGGTGGAACATCATCGCCCGTATATCCTTCTATTGAATCACCGGTTCCATGGCCGCCATGCGCATCGGCACGTTTGTCGAGCATAATCAGGTTATCGCCCACCACCTCTGTAGCAAACTTTTTGTTGCCCTCCTTGTCCTCCCAGCTCCGGGTGCGTAAACGGCCCTCTACATAGATCAGGCTGCCCTTATGCAGGTATTTTTGTGCCAGTTCTGCCAATCCCCTCCATAAAACTACGGTATGCCATTCCGTTTGTGAGATCAACTTACCCGACCTGTCCTTATACGTTTCTGTTGTTGCCAACGGAAATTTTGCTACGCCGATATTTCCTTCCAGATGCTGTACATCAGGATCTTTTCCCAGGTTGCCGATCAGCATTACGCGGTTAACTCCTCTCATACAATAGATTTTAAGTTTGTCGCAGGTTGAATCACTCTTAAAAATAACTTTTTTTAAGAAACAAAAGAAGCCCTATAGAAAATTTCAGGTAAAGTCAGCTTATCCCCCGGCGCCATTAAAACGGGCCTTTTACAGAAAAGCGGTTTCAAGGTATTGGGTAATGAATCTGGGGAAAGGCAGTTTGCGCAAACGATCTACAGGCTGCCACTCGTGTTTTTTCAGGAAGGGAGGTATGTTGTGGAGCTGTACCCTGATAAACTGGCCTTTGATCTGTTGGTGGGTCAGTTGCTGAACACCCACCGGCGATATATGCAACACATCCGCCTTTTGAATGCCGATCTGTTCCCTGAGCCATGCTTTTACCTGCTTTTCATCCCATTTAACAGCTTC
>JBKJPR010000017.1:0-2955 GCA_046594275.1 Sediminibacterium sp. | reverse complement strand
ATTAAAAACGACTTTTTGAGGGTCGACTAATTATAAGCGAAACATTACTTCTTAAAGGGATACTATGTGTTGAAAAAAATTATCAGCATACCTGATATAATTACAAGTGAATTATGTTTTAGAAAAGATATAGATCACCGAACTGCATCTTTTATTATTACCCAAAGTTTTCAGGTTAGAAATTAGCCCGTTCCAGATGGCGCCTGGCAGGTTACCACTGCCATTCCTGTATTGTTCACTTAACATGGATACATAAAAACTGTCGAACCACATAGGCTGTGTTTCCTGAAGGGTAAATCCTTTTGATTTACCGAGTTGCTCCATTCCCTTTGGTGAAAAATGATACAGGTGGCGGGGTACATCATAAGCCGCCCAGCATTCTCCGTAAGCTTTAGCGTCGTGACTTGTATAATTAGGCACTGCAATAACAAGTCTGCCACCGGGCCTGATGATCTTATGGAACTGTTCGAGATATCCATGCAGATCGTGCACATGCTCGAGTACGTGCCAGAGTGTAACTGCATCGAATACCGAATCATCCAAACTGAATAAATGATCAGCTGATTGCAGCGTCAGTCCATATTTTTTGTTAGCATTCTGGCGGGCAGCATCATCCGGCTCCAGGCCGGTCACAATCCAGCCTGCTGATTGCATAGCATTCGCAAATGCCCCCGTGCCGGCGCCCACATCCAGTATGGTTCCGGTTGTTTTTCCTGTTACCCGTTGTACCAGTTTTCTTTTTAGGGTTACTGTATGATTGCGTACCAGATGGTATAATCGGTTGATAAGCCCCTTTTGGGTATCAGAATGAGAAACATAATTGAGAGATTGGTAATACGGGCTGATAGCCGTTATATCGGGAACATGTTGTGTAAAACGGATGGTACAATCATCACAATGCCATATCTCGAACAATTTCTGCGTTATGGTATGATCTTTTGCAGATAAAGCCGGGTAAATAGAAGTTGAAAAGCAGGCAGGGCATTTTGTATAGGAGATCAGTTCAGGCATAGATTGGGTAAGGAAGGATACAGAAAATAAAAACTTATTGAATCATTACAGGTAATATAACCCCAGCGCCACCGTTCCTGCTACCAATAAAATGATGGCATAGACCCACCAGCGGTCTGGACGCAGGGTTTCTGTCTCTTCTTCGTATTCTTCAACAATGGTTTCTTTTTCAGGTATGGGTTGCGGCGTTAGTACCAGTGTTGGTTCTGGTGTTGGTTCTGGTATTATTCTTAATTCGGATTCTGGTTCTGGTTTCAGTTTGCGCGGTAAAATTACATTAATTGCTTTTTTGTGTATGGTCCGGAATATTTCATCTAACTGTATGGGCGGCAATAACTCGAGTAAATTGGATTCGGGTGTAAAGAAAAGATTACCGTCTGAACCTTTGATGATCCTGCCTACTCCATGGAAAAGAGCCTGGTTGTGTTCGCTGATATCGGTAGTAAGTTTATGCGAAAAATCATGAAACTCTTTAGCGGCAGTTTCTTCATCAATACCCATTTGCTCTGAGAGAAATTCAAAGAACAGCTTATCAGACATGGGTATGGATTCTTCACCAAAATGAATGACGGGCCTGGGTGGAAACAGCAATGCATTTGAGGCATCGGCACGGGCCGGCTCATTATCGATCGTAAAACTCCCCAATTCGGGAATGCTCAGCTTACGGTATAAGACAAGGAATTTATGGAGGTGCTGCTGCATTCAGTTAACCATTTACTTAAACGAATATACGATTCCTCCTAAAACATTAAAGCCTAACACGGGGTATTGGTTCCAGCGCTGGTAAGTATTGCTGAGCAGGTTATTCATTTGTATCCAGAGATTCACCCTGGGCATTACTGTAAACTCAGCACCTATATTAAGATCCGCAGCGGGATCCGACTTTCTTACCTGTGCTCCTTTATCACGGTACGCATTGCCATCCCATAAAAACACATCGGCTTTCATTTGAAGGTCCTTCAGTAATTTCCACTTAAGTGAACCGGTGAGTTCCAAAGGCAGCAATCCCCATGCTTTGGGGTTAACTGCCAAAGAATTGTATTGCGTAAACGTTGCTGCCCCCAAAAATGAAAATTTTTCCTGAACCGTATACCCTATTTCACCATGTAAGCGTAAGGCCTTCATGTCGGGTTCGAATACGACATTGAATGTTTTGCCATCTGACAGGTCATTTGCAAATAATGGCTGGTTACTCAGGTTGAGCAGGGAGAACCTTGCATGGTACGTAAAATGATTACCCGTTGCACCCTTGATCCCTGCATATTGTTCCCGCATCCGTGTATTCAGCAAACTGGTAAGGCTGCTTATCCAGGGATTGAAACTGGCCAATGAACGGAATGTATTTTTCTGAAAATAACCCACCCAGCCCGCTTCCACCTGAAAGTTGGCATCTGAAATTTTTGCTTCTGCGGTTATATCGGGCAGCATAGAAAAATTCTTGTTATCCCAGGAAGGCTGTATCCCCACATTCAATTTGAAATTCGGTGTTTTAAACTGGATGGATGGATTAAGGTAGTACAGGTTATTCCGTAATTCAAGGTAATTAGGGACTCTGGGAACACTCACTGCCGACATATCAGCGATGATACCCAGGTTAAATGAATATATCTTACCAAATGATTTATTGATTGGCGCTTTGAGTACTATATCATAACCGATATTCTCATGATTATCTGAAAAACGGGTAAAGCTGAATTGCGGGTGGTAAGTAATTCCGAATGAGTTAGCTGTTTTATTCTGTAGTCCCAGTTCCAGCCCAACAGTATGGTATTGTTGCAGTAACTGATCTTTGAAATAATTTAAAGTTGAGGGTTGGTACCCATACAGGTATTGTGTACGGGTATCGTAAAACGCATGCGCGGTCCATTCGTGGTTGTTCACGGTATTAAAGACGGACAATGCATCAATGCCCCATTTACTGGCCTGCTGTGCAAAAAGGTGTCC
>JBKJPR010000503.1:0-6566 GCA_046594275.1 Sediminibacterium sp. | reverse complement strand
TTCCATTTTTTTACTAATTAGTGCCCTGAACTCATTCAGGTCATTATCACTATATTTTACAAGTGGATCACCATTGGTTCTTCCTGCATCGGTTCTTTTTTCCAGTTGGGTATATCCAGGATGGTAGGGCACACTTGTCTTCGTATTAATCTTCGGTACTTTCACGTCTCTTATGGGTTCGGGTTGTTTTTTTACAGGTTTAACGGGTGGTGTCGGCGGAAGCTTTACTTCCACTTTTGGTTTGGCTGGTGCAAAAGGTTTGGCCGGTGCAGGAGCGGGTGCTTTTGCTGCCGGTGGAACGGGTTTAGCAACAGGTTTAGGCGCCACTTTCGGGGCCGCCTTGGCGGGTTCCACTTTTTTGGCAACTGGTTTAGGTATCGGTTTTACCGGTTTAACTGGGACAGCTTTTTTTACGGGCGCCGCTACTTTTTTAGGAGCTGGTTTGGGCACCACTTTCTTAGCCGGGGCCACTTTTTTCGGGGCGGGCCTGGCAGGTTTCTTAGCCGGGGCCGCTTTTTTCGGGGCCGGTTGGGCAGGTTTCTTAGCGGGCGCTGCTTTTTTCGGAGCAGGCTTAGGGGCCACTTTTTTCGGAGCCGCTTTTTTCGGAGCAGGTTTCTTAGTAGGCATAGTGTTCTATACTTTTTTGTTTACTACCACTTTCAACACGATATCATTGATCTCAATTTCGGTACCCTCCTGTATTTGAGGCGCCCAATCAATGGTATCTGCCAAAATTTCGCGGCAAATATAGTCGTTATATTTTATTATGGACGGCTTGAGGTTTTGACTCTCAAGAACGGTCACGAATATACGGTCTGTGAGGTCAAAACCGCTTTCTTTTCTGATATTTTGTATGCGGTTCACAAATTCGCGTGCCTCCCCCTCCTGTTTCAGATCATCGGTAATCGTGATATCAAGCGCTACGGTAAGTGAGCCTTTACTGGCCACGCTCCAGCCGGGGATATCTTCTGCAACAATTTCCACCTCTGATAATTCGATGGTAATGGTCTCACCATCAATATCTACATTCAATCTTCCCTCCTTTTCCAGGGCCGCAATATCCGGTTGGCTGAAATGGCTTATGGCGGCGCTTACGGCCTTCATCTTCGGCCCCAGGCGGGCGCCCAATACCTTAAAATTGGCCTTGATCTTTTTACTGATCATCCCTTCCGTTTCGGTGATGTATACCATTTCTTTTACGTTCACTTCGGCTTTGATCAGGTCCCCTATTTTTTCCAACTGTGATTTCATACCGTCATTAAAGACGGGGATCATCACTTTCTGCAACGGCTGGCGGACCTTGATATTCACTTTTTTACGGAGCGATAATACCAGGGAACAAACATCCTGGGCCAATTGCATTCTTTCTTCCAGTGATGGGTCGATTACTGACTCATCAGCCACCGGGAAATCAGCATGGTGAACCGATTCAACCGTAAACCTGCCTGTAACAGTGTTCAGGTTCCTGAAAACTGAATCGCTGAAAAAAGGGGATATGGGAGCCATTAACCGCACAACAGTTTCCAGGCATTCATATAATGTTTGATAAGCGCTGATTTTATCCTGCTCATATTCGCCTTTCCAGAAACGGCGGCGGCACAGGCGCACATACCAGTTGCTCAGGTGCTCATCTACAAATTCCTCTATGGCACGACCAGCCAAAGTGGGTTCATATTCATCCATGGAAGCGGTGACGTGCTGCACCAGGGTATTCAGTGAGGATAATATCCAGCGGTCTATTTCAGGCCTTTCTGCCAACGGTATAGATGCCTCTTTACAAGCGAATCCATCCACATTGGCATACAGCGCAAAGAATTGGTAGGTGTTATACAAAGTGCCGAAGAACTTACGCTGTACTTCCTGTATACCCGCCAGGTCGAACTTCAAATTATCCCAGGGAGAAGCATTGGTAATCAGGTACCAACGCGTGGCATCGGCGCCGTATTTTTCAATGGTTTCGAATGGATTGACCATATTACCCAGACGCTTACTCATTTTATTACCGCTCTTATCCAGCACCAGGCCATTGCTCACAACGGTTTTATATGCCACACTATCAAAAAGCATAACGGCTAATGCATGCAGGGTGTAGAACCAGCCACGTGTCTGGTCAACGCCTTCGGCGATAAAATCGGCGGGGAAGGCCTCACCCCGGCCCTCTCCACTGGGTGAAGAGGGAGAAGGATCAATCATTTGTTTATTCTCGAATGGATAATGCCATTGGGCGTAAGGCATGGCGCCGCTGTCGAACCAGACATCTATGAGGTCGGGTACACGGGTCATCGGCTTGCCTGAGGCACTTACCAATATGATATCATCCACGAAAGGTTTGTGCAGGTCCAGGATCCCTTCGTGCAGGTAATTTTTATTTACGCCACCGCCCAATACTTCATTCGCTTTGCGGATGCCCTCATTCAGTTCTTCAATGGAAGCGATGCATACTTGTTCTTCCCCATCTTCCGTTCTCCATATTGGTAATGGTGTTCCCCAGTAACGGCTGCGGCTCAAGTTCCAGTCTACCATATTCTCTAACCAGTTGCCAAAACGCCCTTCACCAGTTGATTTTGGTTTCCAGTTAATGGTCTTATTCAGTTCCACCATCCTGTCTTTTACGGCAGTCGTTTTAATAAACCAGGCATCCAATGGATAGTATAAAATGGGCTTATCAGTTCTCCAGCAATGCGGGTAGCTGTGTTCGTATTTTTCTACTTTAAAAGCGCGGTTCTCTTTTTTCAGTTTTACACAGATGTCAACATTTACATCTATGTAGTCTTTATCGTCTTTATAATTCTTTACATACCGGTTACTGAATTCACCCAGGCCATCCACAAATTTTCCCTGCCTGTCAACCATCGTTAAGATGCCGATATTGTATTTTTTACCTACCCGGTAATCATCCGCGCCAAAAGCAGGGGCGGTGTGTACGATACCGGTTCCGTCTTCGGTGGTTACGAAATCTCCAAGCAGTACACGGAAGGGTTGGGCGTTTGGAGTTTGGAGTTTGATGTTTTCTAAGGAGTTGGCTTCGTAGGGAAGTAGTTGTTCGTATTCGCAGTTCTCTATCTCCGAGCCTTTGCATTCAGCCAGTATTTTCCAGGGAAGGATTTTTGCCTTTTCATTATATCCCTCCAAATCTCCATTCTCTCCTTCTGGCTTGAAATACTTACCCAGTAAAGATTTAGCAAGAAAAACATTTACCAGAAGATGTGTATAAGGATTGAAGGTCTTTACCAAAACATAATCAATATTTGGTCCAACCGTCAACCCAAGATTAGAAGGCAATGTCCATGGAGTGGTGGTCCATGCCATAAAGAATACTTCGTTATTCGATGTTCCCTGTTCAGTATTCTTCTGTTTCTTGTTCCTTGTTCCTTGTTCTTCTGTTCCCTGTTCGATATTCGATATTGTCTTGAAGAGGAATTCACTCTTTTCATTCCGCACCACTTTAAACATCGCCACCGCACTCGTATCTTTCACATCTTTATATGTTCCCGGCTGATTCAACTCATGCGAACTCAACCCTGTTCCCGCAGCGGGGGAATAGGGCTGTATGCTAACACTTTCATACAGCAACCCTTTTTTATACAATTGACTCAGTATCCACCAGAGTGTCTCTATGTAATCATTTTTAAATGTGATATAAGGATCATCCAGGTCAACCCAATATCCCATTTTCGTGGTGAGCTCATCCCATTTGCCCTTATAGCGCATTACCGCTTCCCGGCATTTCTCGTTGTATTCTTCAACAGATATTTTTTTGCCGATATCTTCTTTGGTAATGCCCAGTTCTTTTTCAACGCCTAATTCAATGGGCAGTCCATGCGTATCCCATCCGCCCTTGCGTTTTACCTGGAAGCCCTGCATGGTCTTGTAGCGGCATACCATATCCTTCAATGTGCGGGAGATCACATGGTGGATACCTGGCATACCGTTGGCGCTGGGTGGACCCTCATAGAATACAAATGGCTTTTTGCCCTCGCGGAGGGAAACACTTTTTTCAAAAGCCTGCCCCTTGCTCCATTTGGCCAATATTTCCTGTTCAATTGCCGGAAGGTTCAGTCCGGTGAATTCTGGGTATTTTATACGCATAAAACGCTTGTCCTATCTGTTTTTTAAGGCAGCGAAGGTAGTAAATATCCCGGTCAGAAACCAAGGTCATTAAAGGTAGTTTTCCCGTTAAAATGCCTGTTGTATGACTAATTCCCCACCCTAAGGTGACGAAACTCATATTTTCCTTTTACCCAGCAGAATAGCTTTGCCTCTCAAAATAGCTTATGGAGCTTTCAGCAAATCTTTTGACAAAGTATAACCTGCCGGTACCCCGGTACACCAGTTATCCAACGGTTCCTTTCTGGCACGAAGGGTTGGACAGGGATGAATGGGCCGGGCTTTTCAGGCATCAATTTGAAGCCGCCAACCCTGCAGAAGGCATCAGTTTGTACATACATCTGCCTTTTTGCGAATCGCTCTGCACCTATTGCGGCTGTAATAAAAAGATCACTACACAGCATTCTGTGGAGGAAAGCTATATCTCATCTATTCTTGCCGAATGGAAATTGTACTGCGGTTTAATGCATACCTGGCCGGTGATACGTGAATTGCATCTGGGCGGAGGGACTCCTACTTTCTTTTCTCCTGAAAACCTTAGGTACCTGTTAACCCACCTCTTTGAAACAGCTGGCCTGCATCCCCAGCATGAATTCAGTTTCGAAGGCCATCCCAATAATACCACGCGTGAACACCTGGAAGCTTTGTATGAATTGGGCTTCAGAAGGGTAAGTTTTGGCGTACAGGATCATAACCCGGAAGTGCAGCGGGTGATTAACCGGATTCAGCCACTGGAAAAAGTGGAACAGGTAATAAGGGAAGCCAGGGAAACGGGATATAGGTCTGTAAATACCGACCTGATTTACGGCCTGCCGTTACAGACCATGGAAAGCATGGAAGAAACCATCCGGCAAACTATTGCCCTACGCCCCGACCGTATCGCATTTTACAGCTATGCGCACGTGCCCTGGACCAGCCGTGCCCAGCGGTTGTTTGACGAGCATGACCTTCCATCCCCTGAATTAAAAATGCAATTGTACCGCTTAAGCAAAAAATTATTTATAGAAGCGGGCTATCATGATATAGGCATGGATCATTTTGCCCTGCCGCATGATGATCTCTATCTCGCCAAACGGAATGGTACCCTGCACCGGAATTTTATGGGGTACACTTTACACCCCACGGATATACTGATCGGCCTCGGCGTATCGGCCATCAGTGATGCGGGTATGGGATATGCGCAGAATAATAAAACACTGCACAACTATTCAGCAGCCATTCAAAACGGCCAACTGGCTGTGAACAAAGGATATTTTCTGAATGAAGAGGACCGTTCATTCCGCCAATACATACTGGATATCAGTTGCCGCGGCAAAACAAGTTTCAGGGAAGAAGATGTTTCAATACTCGAAGAATTTAGTTTCCCCCTTCTGGAGCAACTGGAAGAAGATGGTTTGGTTCATTTTAACAGGAAAGGTGTACGGGTAACTGAAATGGGCAACCATTTCATTCGGAATATCTGCTATGCCTTTGACCTGCATGTGCATCGTAAAAAAACAGTCAGTACCCAACCCTTATTCAGCAAGGCCATTTAAGGATCCATTATTTTTTTCCGCGTATCCGTTTATAGGCAGCGATGGCGCCTAAAAGCAGAAGAATGAAGGCAATAATGCCAATGATACCCCAGACAAAACTGATGCTTTGCTTTACGGCCACTAACATCGTGATTGCAACCAGAAGAACGGTGGCCACTTCATTCCACATCCTGAGCTGTTGTGAACTGTACCTGAACTCTCCACGCATCTCCTGTACGAAAATGCGTTGCAGTGAAAAATGGTATACGTAGAGCAATACAACAAATCCGAGTTTCAGTAATAACCACTGGCCTGCTTCTGCGAACAGTATGGAATCCCATCCTCCGCGGTATAAAACCCATACACCCAATACCAGCGTAAGTATTGCCGAGGGCCAGGTAATACCATACCAGAGCCTTTTCATCATGATGGCAAACTGTTCGCGTAATACCTTTTTTTCCGTTTCCGGTTTATCGCCTGCTTCAGTAGCATAAATAAACAATCGCGGCATATAAAACAACCCGGCAAACCAGGTGACCACAAAAATGATATGAAGCGCTTTTATATAAGGATACATGTGAGAATCATATTTAGCTGTTAGCTACCAGCTTTGAGCTGCGAGCTTTCTTGTCCCTGAAAGCCAGCATAATTAAGGATATAATAAGATTTATTGCTATAACGATAACGCTTGCCTAACCACTCATCGCTCGAAGCTCGCAGTTGACAACTCAAAGCTTTCAACACGGGCCTTCCTCTCCCTGAAAGCTTGCATAATCAAAGATATAATAAGATATGCGAATCAGGGGTTAAACAACCATCCCTCTAACGTTATCTGAGCGAGTGTAAGGTTTCAATAGGAGAAGGATAAGAGAAAATAAGAAAAAAAAGAATCTCTTTTGCCTCTTTTTCTTCTGTCCTTCTCTTATTGAAACAGCATTTGAGAAT
>JBKJPR010000356.1:0-7789 GCA_046594275.1 Sediminibacterium sp. | reverse complement strand
ACGTCTGCTGCTGTAACAGTCGATTTTACCTTATTCTTCATCGCCAGTTCTTTAGCCTGGTATCGCATGATGGATGCCAGTTGCCTGTCCAGTTCCCTCACACCACTTTCCCGGGTATGCTGTTCGATCACCTTTTCCAGCACTTTATCGTTGATCTTAAAGTTCACTTTATTCAGTCCATGCGCCTCTTTCTGCTTGGGCAGTAAATGGCGTTTGGCGATCTCTATTTTTTCTTCCACAGCATAGCCGCTAAGGTCAATGATCTCCAGACGGTCGCGCAGGGCCGGCTGGATATTCTGGAGATTATTGGCCGTGGCAATGAACAATACTTTGCTGAGGTCATATTCCAGTTCCAGGTAATTATCATAAAAAGTGTGGTTCTGTTCCGGATCCAGTACTTCCAGTAATGCAGAGGAAGGATCTCCCCTGAAATCGCTGCCTATCTTATCAATCTCATCGAGGATCATAACCGGGTTGGATGATTTGCATTTCCGGATATTCTGTACGATCCGTCCAGGCATTGCGCCGATATAGGTTTTGCGGTGACCGCGGATCTCGCTTTCATCATGCAGGCCACCCAGGCTTACCCGCACATATTTCCTACCGATAGCATGGGCAATAGAACGGCCCAGTGATGTTTTACCGATACCGGGAGGTCCCAGAAAACAAAGTATCGGACTCTTCATGTCTCCTTTCAGTTTCAGAACCGCTAAGTATTCCAGGATGCGGGTCTTGATCTTGCTCATACCGTAATGATCGCCATCCAGCACTTTCTTGGCATTCTTCAGGTCATAATTATCAGCAGTATAGTCTAACCAGGGAAGCTCCAGCATCAGGTCGAGATGGTTGTACACCACTGAATAATCGGGGGTGGTGGGGTGCATACGCTCAAGTTTCTCTATTCCATTCTTAAAGAGCGTACGTGCAGCTTCCGGCCATTTTTTAGCTTCGGCTTTTTTCTTCATTTCGGCTATCTCACGTTCATTGGTATCGCCACCTAATTCATCTTTAATACTCTTCAGTTGCTGCTGGAGGAAGTAATCCCTTTGCTGCTTATCTATCTCGGTCCTTGTCTTATTGGTCACTTTATCCTTCAACTCTGCAAACTGCAGTTCCCGCTGGAGAATAAATATCAGGCGTTCGGCACGCTGGTGTATATCGTTTATTTCCAAAAGGGCCTGCTTTTCTGTCAACTCGCTGTTCAGGTTGCTGCTCACGAAATTGATCAGGAAAGAGGGGTTTTCAATGTTCTTCAGGATAATAGAGGCTTCCGTAGGCAGGTTGGGCGATAACTGGATGATCTGTGATGCCAGGTCCTTTATACTGCTGATATACGCGTGGAAGTTCTCATTTACGGGTATCTCATCATCCGCAAACAGGCTGATGGACGCTTTAAAATAAGGGTCCTCGCTGATCATTTCGAGTAATTCGAAACGCTTCTTTCCCTGTATGATGATGGTGGTACCTCCATCCGGCATTTTGATCAGCTTAACGATCTTTGCAATGGTACCCACACTGCAGAGGTCCTTTGGATCTGGTTCTTCAATATTGGCATCCTTTTGAGCCAGCACACCAATCAGCTTATCTACTTTATAAGCATCATTCACAGCTTTGATACTCTTATCACGCCCTACTGTAATAGGCAGCACCACACCTGGGAAAAGCACCGTATTACGCAAGGGTAATATGGGAAGTGTATCCGGTATTACTATATTCCTGTCCTGTTCACTTTCATTCTCATTAATGGGAATGATGGGCATAAAGTCTGTATCCTCATCCGAACGGAAAAACAATTTTTCTTTCAACATAATAAAACTTGGGTCAAAATGTCACAAAGCCCTTATAAGCCTATTCAAAAATAAGTGTATGAAATTAGTCAATATTGGTGCCAGTACCCCTAAATGAAGGAATTATGCAAAACTGGCACAAAAAAAATCCTCCCGGTCAAACCGGGAGGAAGCTTCTTGCAAGAAGTAATATAAAGTAACAGGGTACTTAAATTACATTTTCTTAGCAGTGTCCATTGCAGCTTTTGCAGTGTCCATTGCAGCTTTTGCAGTATCCATTGCGGCTTTTGCAGCATTGGCATTTGCAGTACTGTCAGCCATTCTTATGCTGTCTTCGGTAGATACTTTCACATCAGTAGATGAGTTACAGGCAGCCATGAAGCCGACTACTGCTAAAATTGCGAATACTTTTTTCATTGTGCTTGGTTTTGAGTTTTAAGTTCGCCGCAAAGATAGCAGTCCCAGCGACTTTTGCAAATTTTACACAAAGATTTTATTTCTTTCTGAAAAATATCCGTATAGGAACCCCTGTGAATTTGAACTGTGTCCGGAGCTGGTTTTCGAGATAATTCTTATATGGGGTCTTGATATCATCCGGATAGTTGGTGAAAAAAGCAAAAGAGGGCACGTGCGTGGGCAATTGTGTTACATATTTGATTTTTATTGAATTTCCCCTCACAACCGGCGCATGGTAGGCAGCCACAGCCTTCAGCATCACTTCATTTAATTTGGAAGTTGGCACTTTCCGCTGCTTGTTTTCATAAACTTCCAGTCCCAGTTCAATAGCCTTGAATATCCTGGTTTTCTCTTTAACAGAGATAAAGAGAATGGGGACGTCAGTGAAAGGAGCCAATTTTTGCTTTAAAGTTTTTTCATAATCACGGGCTGTATTCGTCTCTTTTTCAATGAGATCCCATTTATTTACCAATACAACTACTCCTTTGCCTTTCCGTGCAGCCAGGCTAAAGATGCTGATGTCCTGGGCAGTAATCCCCTTGTGTGCATCTAATACAATCAGGCACACATCCGCATCATCAATTGCTTTAATGGCCCGGATAATGGAATAGAACTCCAGGTCCTCCTTCTCCTTGCTCTTTTTCCTGATACCGGCAGTGTCTATCAGTATGAATTCTTTTTGGAACAGGTTATAATGGGTATGTATACTGTCGCGGGTGGTACCCGAAATATCACTCACAATGGTCCGTTCCTGGCCTATCAGGGCATTCAGTAAGGATGACTTACCTACATTGGGCTGACCGATAATAGCAAACTTGGGAAGCCCGCTTTCTTTCATCGCTGCTTCTACATCTTCTGCTGTTATACTCTCGGTTATGGCATCCAGCAATTCTCCTGTTCCGCTGCCGGATATACTGCTGATGAAAAAATTGTTTTTAAACCCCAATGAATAAAACTCAGTTGCTTCCAGTTCACGGGTACCGTTATCTACTTTGTTTACTACCACATATACGGGCTTATTGCCGCGACGCAGGAGATCGGCCATAGACTCATCCAGGTCTGTGATGCCAGTAGCCACATCCACCATGAAGATGATGGCATCGGCTTCTTCAATGGCAATCCTTACTTGTTTGCGTATCTCCCTTTCAAAAATATCATCGCTGTGCGGCACAAAACCACCGGTATCCACCAGGTTGAAAACCTTACCGTTCCAGTCGGCCATACCATACTGGCGGTCACGGGTAACCCCGCTCTCATCATCCACAATGGCCTGCCGCTGTTCCAGGAAACGGTTGAACAGGGTACTCTTGCCTACATTAGGCCTTCCTACTATTGCTACGGTGTAACTCATGATCTTTACTTAAACTTAAATATTGTATAATATTATTTAATATGTTGATTTACATCTATTTATAACCATATTCCTTCAATTGTAAATCATTGTCCCGCCATTTGGGTCGCACTTTTACAAAGAGCTCTAAAAACACTTTCTGCTGAATGAATTCTTCAATATCCTTTCTGGCCATTGTTCCCACCTGTTTAATCATACAGCCCTTATCGCCAATGATGATGGCTTTCTGGGTTTCCCTGTTCACGATTATATCAGCCTGGATCTTCACCAGCGATTCTTTTTCTTTAAACTCATTTACCATGACTGCCGTATGGTAAGGAATTTCATCGCCAAACAACTGGTATATCTTTTCCCGGATCATTTCCCCTACAAAAAAACGGGTAGGCAGGTCACTCATGTCCTCTTCACTGTAAAAAGGTTCAGCCTCCGGCAAATACGACAGGATGGCATCCAGCAGTTTATTCAGGTGTACGTTTTGAAGTGCAGATATTTTTACCAATTGCTTGCAGTAAGGTTTACCGGCAAAAAAAGTTTCAGCCAACGCTATCTTACCATTCGCTGCTTCGTCTATTTTATTCAGTACAATAATACCGGGCACTTTCAGCCGTAAGGACTGAAATATCTGGTCAACCTCTTCCAGATTTTCATTGGCGTCTACAATAAGCAGGGCCAGGTCGGCATCTTCCAGGGCGCTTTTTACTGAGGCCATCATGCGTTCGTGCAACTTGTATTTTGGGTCGATGATACCCGGTGTATCTGAAAATATCACCTGGTATTCACCGGGCTTATTCAGGAATGCCTTAATCCGGTGACGGGTAGTCTGCACTTTGGGTGATACAATAGCCATCTTTTCACCTATCAATGCATTCAGCAAGGTGCTTTTACCGGCATTGGGCCTGCCAAATATGTTAACGAATCCTGATTTCATACTTAAAGTCGGGAAGTCCGGGAGACCGGAAGTCCGTAAGTTGGTTTATGGGCAAAGCTACTGTTAAGGATGTGAATGAAGGCAGGATAGAGAGTGCCATGCCGAAGCAAGCTATCAAATAAGTTATCCAGTATCGCCATCCAGTATCCAGAGAAGCCTCTAGCCGGAATAAAAAAGACCTCCATTAGAGGCTTTCTAAAAAGTTGCGAGGGAAGGGATCGAACCTCCGTCCGCCTCAGGCGGATATTAGCCCAAGAACTATAATTTGGAAATAAGCTCATTCCATATCCACTCACGGCCTTTCCCAGCTTTCAAATTCTTTTCCCTTAAAAGAGCTTTCTCTTTAGTAGCATATGTTTCTGTATATACAAGTTTCCATGGCCGAAATTTGATAGTCCAGCCTTTCTTACCCAATTCATTATGAGATAGTAACCTTTCTTCAAGATTACTAGTATACCCCACATAAATCTTGTTATACGACAGAGAATATAAAATATAAACTTTGTACATAAACTAAAGGCCTCATTTGAGGCCTTCTAAAAAGTTGCGAGGGAAGGGATCGAACCTCCGACCTTCGGGTTATGAGCCCGACGAGCTACCGCTGCTCTACCTCGCGATGTAATGGGGTGCAAAAGTAGGGGCAGGCAGGCTAGTATCCAAATATTATTTGTTAATCATCATTTCTTCTTTTAACCGTTGCACCACCACTTGTACTGATGTCCCTTATCAGTCCATTGCCTTTAAAAAAAATAGTACTTCCACCGCTTGCTTGTGCATTCAATTCTTTTTCAACCGTGATGCGGATATTGGAGGCGCCGGTAGCATCAATCTTGCACATATTAGTTTTCAGGTCGTATGCTTTGATATTGCACGCGCCTGACGCGTTCACAATGGCATTGTCGGCAGAACCGCCTAAGTTGGCATTGGAGGCGCCGCTGGCATCGAGGCGCAGGCTACTGACGGCCACATTTCCAGTAAAATCACTGGCTCCGGATAATTCTATCTTTATGTCACTTAATCTGATGGTTTCAGTAACCCTGATATTACAGGCGCCCGATGCTTCGAGCCGGGTAAGCGTTTTAAAAGTCACATAGGCTTTCATCTTATGATTACCCCATTTTTTCCAGTTCAGACCCTTGCCGTCAAAATAGATCTGCAACGTAGAACCCCTTACTTCCGTTTTAATGCGTTCTTTAATCTCCGCGGAAGAGCCGCTGATGGCAACACCCTCTTCAGTACCCTGCGACAGGTAGAGGTCAATGGCGCCAGACACCTCAATGGCATTATAGCCTGCCACTTGACGAACTTCCGCATTGGCATCTACCACTATATTCTTTTCATTCTGGGCACTAACCCCACTAAGGCCCAAGCCGAATAGCATTGCTAACACTATTTTTTTCATGAAAGTGATTTGGAGGTGAAACGATAATGAACTGATAAAGTTACAGTTGGAGATGATTTTCCAAATGCCTATTTTTGCAACAGATCATTCCTCGGGGTGCTGGCCCGTTTGTGTGGAGACACACAAACGGTACCGGCTGAGATAATACCCGTTGAACCTGAACAGGGTAATTCCTGCGAAGGGAAGGTGTACAGTTCTATTCAGTCCCTCTCCATTAGCTATTCCCTGTTCCCATTATTAACTTTTAAAACTAAAAAATGAAAAAGTTTTTGGGAACAACGATGCTGGCATTTGTAACAATCATTGCCCTGGCACAACCCGTCAAAAGCCTTGTACAAGGCTCCGTTTCAGAAAGTAATCCGAAAGTTCCACTGCCCGGTTCCACCGTAAGCCTGAGTGGCCGACAAACCATCACAGATGACAGGGGAAGATTCAGTTTTGGCAAACTTAGTCCGGGCAAATACGACCTGACTGTCAGTAGTCTGGGTTACAAAGAGCATAAACAGGTATTGATCCTGGGTGGTTCAGACCTGGAACTAACAGTCGGGTTAACCGCTTCGCCCCTTTTTTTGCAGCCTCTGGAAGTAAAAGCAGTACGTGCCTCCGACAAAGCGCCGTTTGCCAAAACCAATCTCAATAAAGAGCAGATCACCAGAAATAACCTTGGGCAGGATATTCCATTCCTGCTGGATCAAACCCCATCGGTGGTAGTGAATTCAGATGCAGGAAACGGGGTAGGTTATACAGCTATCCGCATCAGGGGCACTGATGCCACACGGATAAATGTAACACTGAATGGCATCCCTTATAATGATGCGGAGAGCTTGGGTACTTATTTTGTAGACCTGCCTGATTTTGCTTCTTCTGTAAATAGTATCCAGGTGCAGCGTGGCGTGGGTACTTCTTCCAATGGGGCAGGTGCATTCGGCGCCACCATTAACCTGTTTACCAATGAATACAATGAAAAAGCCTATGGTGAACTTAATAACAGTTTCGGGTCCTTCAATACGTTCAAAAATACCTTGAAAGCAGGAACCGGTTTACTCAGCGGACATTTTACCGTAGATGCCCGGCTGAGCCGGATTAGCAGCGATGGTTTTATTGAACGTGCCAAAAGCGATTTGCAGTCTTTTTACATCAGTACCGCTTATATCAACAATAAGTCTTCACTGAGACTGAATATTTTTTCAGGAAATGAAAAAACCTACCAGGCATGGTATGGCGTACCGGAGAGCAAGCTGGGTGCCAACCGGAGAACCAATCCCGCAGGCACTGAAAAAGCCGGTACACCTTATGATAACCAGACAGATAATTATACGCAGACCCATTACCAGTTATTCTTTAATCATTCCTTCCATAGCCGATGGTCGTTTAATACCGCAGCGTTCCTCACAAGAGGAAAAGGGTATTATGAAGAATACAAAGCGAAGCAGAATTTTTCAAAATACGGCTTGCCCAATGTGGTGGTGAATGGCACAACGCTCGCCAAAACAGATCTGGTAAGACAAAGGTGGCTGGACAATTATTTCTATGGACAGATTGCCTCCCTGCAATACAAAGATGCAAAAGATGAACTGACCATTGGCGGTGGCTGGTCAAAATATGACGGAAAACATTATGGCACTATTCCCTGGATACAGGTGGGCAGTGTTCCAACGGGTTACCGCTATTACGAATATCCTGCTGTGAAAACGGACCTTAATCTATATACCAAATGGCAACACCAACTGGCTACTAACTGGACGGGGTTTGCCGACCTGCAGTACCGCCATGTATATCATGATATGAAAGGTTTTCAGGGCAGCCCCGGTTTGAATGTGAATAGAAGTTTCGATTTTATAAACCCGAAAGCAGGCATTACCTAT
>JBKJPR010000093.1:0-10113 GCA_046594275.1 Sediminibacterium sp. | reverse complement strand
TGCATTACGGGATGCAAGGGCAGTTCATCCAGTTTTGCAGCATTGGGTACTTTCAATACGCCAAATAATCCATTGGTGGTTTCATCCAGGAAAATAGAATAGTCGCGGATACCGGTTACGGTTAACAGTTGCTGCAGTTCGGGCCATAGTGCATCATGGCGTTTTTTGTATTCTTCTTCGGAGCCTTTGTGTAACTGCATCTTGAAAGCTACTCTTTGCATGGTTTATATTTAAATATCATTTCGATGAGTGAGGAACGAACGAATAGAGATCTGATGATCGATTTGCAGATTCCTCCCGGTTCATCCCCGAAATGACGTACAAAAAAACGGGTTGACAATTAGAAAATCATCAACCCCTCGACTGCTTGTCGTTTTAAAAAAATGATTATCGAACGAATGCGTTGGCCACCCCGCCATCCACATTCAATATATTACCGGTTGATTTATTCAGCAGCCCGCCTACAAAAGCAAAACAGGCATCCGCGATGTCACCCGGATTAATGACCTCATTCAGTAATGTCCGTTTGGCATAGAACTGTGGTAATTCTTCTACTTTTACGCCGTATGCTTTAGCCCTGCCTTCTGCCCAGGCGCCTTCCCATATCTTGCTTTCACTGATCACTGCATCAGGGTTCACCACGTTCACACGTATCTTATCTTTTCCAAGTTCGGCTGCATTCAATCGGCTCAGATGCAACTGTGCAGCTTTAGCAGAACCATAGCCGGCATTGTTAGGGCCACTTACCAGGGCATTCTTGCTCACAATATTGAGTATGTCGCCACCCATATCCTGCTTACGCATGACCGACACACCCTCCTGTGTTATGTTGAACTGGCCTTTCACCAATACATCGTACAAAAGGTCCCAGTCTTTGTCTGTATGTTCTTCAATTGTTTTTGAAATGGATAGCCCGGCACAGTTTACGATAATATCGATCCCGCCAAATGCAAGCGCTGCCTCGTTATATGCATGGGTTATATCCTCCCTGCTGGTAACATCTAAGAGTACGGTGGTGCACACATCTTTACCATACTGGTTTTGAAATGCTTCTTTGGCAGATGCTAAACGCTCTGCATCGTTATCATTTACAACGATACAGGCTCCTTCCTCTGCAAATTTTTTAGCAATCGCTTTCCCGATACCACCTGCACTACCAGTAATAAGTGCTACCCTACCGGAAAGCGCTTTCGGTTTCGGCATCCGTTGCAACTTGGCTTCTTCCAGCAACCAGTATTCGATGTTGAAAGCTTCCTGCCTGGGTAAAGAGGTATAGCTTGAAATTGCTTCTGCACCCCGCATTACATTAATGGCATTCAGGTAAAACTCCGAAGCCACCCTGGCTGTCTGCTTATTGACGGCGAAAGTAAACATACCAATGCCGGGATACAATATTACTACCGGGTTAGCATCACGCATAACAGGACTGTCAGCATGTTTACAGGACTGATAATAATCAACATACATTTTCCGGTATGCTACAAATGCAGGCGCTAATTTTTCTTTGATGGCCGGTATATTATCCAGATCCTCATCTGGAGATAGGTTCAATACCAACGGGCTTATCTTGGTTCGCAGGAAATGATCCGGACAGGATGTGCCCATAGGAGCCAGACGTTCCAGGTCATTTGAATTGATGAATTGCAATACCCTTTCATTATCTGTAAAATGGCCGATCATTTTTCTTTCTGAAGAGCAGAATCCACGCAGTACAGGCGCCAATGCGGATGCCTGTTTGAGCCTGTCTTTCTTTTCCAGGGATTGAATTTTGACGCCGCCGAAAACAGTTTGATTTTTTTCTGATTTATCTGCAATAAACGCAGAACAACATTCTATTACTTCCAGTGTATTGATATAACTGTCATAAGCAGTATCGCCCCAGGTAAATAAACCATGTGAGCCCAGCATGATGCCCCGGATACCAGGGTTTTCTTCTAAACAGGCTTTTAATTTTAGCCCAAGGTCAAACCCCGGTTTCTGCCATTCTACCCAACCAATGGTTCCGTTGAATAATTGCTGCGTGATCTTTTGACCATCTTTGGCCGCAGCGATGGCAATGACGGCATCAGGATGCAGGTGATCAATATGTTTAAAGGGAAGAAAGCCATGTAAAGCGGTATCAATAGAAGGTGCGCGCGAAGCCAGATCATAGATACAGTGGTTAAACAGTTCTACCATTTCATCCTCGTGTTCGATACCGCGGTATATGTTTTTCAGGCTTCGTAGTTTGTCAACATATAAAGCAGCTAACCCATTTGCCTTCAGGGTTCCCAGGTCACCACCGCTACCTTTAACCCACATCACTTCTATATCCTTACCCGTAAGCGCTTCCTTTGCTGTTGTCTTGCAGGATGTATTACCACCACCATAGTTTGTGAGCCTGAGATCTGCGCCCAATAAATTGGAACGGTAGATCAGCAATGCCACTTCATCGCCTTCAAGCGTTGCCGCTTTGGCCTCATCCCACAGGTAGCTTACATTTTTAAACTGGGCTACAGTATTCACTGGCATACATTTTCTGATTTTAAATTATTTAGGTAACGAATTGCCATATCCCACAATTATTACAGATGCGATAATGGTAATGATACCTATTGTGATCGTTGTTTTTGTTTTACTGCTTACCCCGTTCCATTCTTTTAAAATGATACCCCACATATTCGCCACTAAAATGATAAATGACATATGCAGTATCCATGAACTGGCGCCGTTCCCCAGTTTGCTTTCCCCCATACCATAAAAAAAGAATTGCAGGAACCAGGCAGTACCAGCCAGTGCACAAAACAGATAGTTTTTGGCTAAAGGTGTTTTTCTGTTTGTATAATCGCCAAAGGTCCTGTTACGGGCATTCAGTATCATACACCAGATAAGATTAGAGGTAAGGCCTCCCCAGAGGATCACAACAAATATCACATTATTCTGGAATAGAAAATTACCCTGCCCGGGGTTACTTAATAGCCAGATCATATTGGCCAGATTGGCCATTGGTTTTCCCGCTTCAATTCCAAAATTAAAAAAAGCGCTGAGAATACCAGAAATAGTTGCTATGATTAGCCCTTTTACCAGGTTGAACTCTTTAACGCTTTCCGTTTTTTTCTCCTCAGACAATTCTTTTTCCTTGCGCATGCCGGCAAGGCCGCAGATAGCGATACCGCTTATACAAACCAGCACACCCAGCAACACGAATTGCCCACCGGTATTATGAAGCAGAAAATCAAAAGTTTGTTTTTCTTTACCAGGTGTTGGCACATAATTATAATAGATGGCAGGTATTAATGAACCGAAGGCTGAACAGAAACCGAGGATCACTGAATTGCCTAAACTCATTCCAAGGTAACGCACACCCAGTCCATACATAAGGCCGCCGATTCCCCATAATAGACCCATTAAAAATGTTGTTCCCAAAATCTGTGAAGAACTATTCCGAATGATGTCAAAAAAACCAGGAACAGTCAGGTAAGCCGCCAGCGGCGGAACAATGAGCCAGGAAAAGAGCCCTCCAATGATCCAGAAACTTTCCCAACTCCAGCCTTTCACCTTTTTATAAGGCATGTAAAAACTACCAGAAGCAAAGCCACCTATAAAATGGAAAATAACACCAAGGATAATACCCATGAGCAGAAGATTTCAGTATGGCGAAAAGCAATTTCGTATGTAATCTATTCAAAAATATAATTAATACTCATTTCGCTGTCATGTACCATCATGGTTATTTTTTTTATACGAACACATGTTAGCACCGATATTCTGCATATTCATTATGTTTGGGAACGATTGCTACATCAACGGCTTATGCCTTACGAATACTGTCATCATGAAAAAGAATACTGTCTTCCAGCATTTGTTCATCGATTATTATTCCGCTACACCCAAATACCTGCAGTTGGCCAATTCCATTATCAAAGCCATCGGCGATGGCAAGATCAAAAAAGATGAACTATTACCCTCTATCAACGAACTCAGTTTTGAATTCGAGATATCAAGGGATACCGCAGAAAAAGGATATAAATATTTAAAAAAGGTTGGGGTGCTGGGATCTGTTCCCGGTAAAGGATACTTTGTTAAAGACAATAATGTAAAGCAGCAGATCAAAATATTCCTGCTGTTCAATAAACTCAGCCCGCACAAAAAGATTATTTACGATGCGTTTGTAGCCTCTCTGGGAGAACTGGCCTCCATTGATTTTTATATCTACAATAATGATTTTTATTTTTTTAAACGGTTGATCCAGGATGCTAAAAAAGATTATACGCATTATGTGATCATCCCACATTTTATGGATGGTGGTGAGAATGCACATGATGTGATCAATTTAATCCCAAAAGAAAAACTGATCCTATTGGATAAACTGATACCGGGCATTGAAGGGCAATATGGTGCAGTATATGAAAATTTTGAAAAAGACCTGTATGGCGCCCTGGAACAGGCGCTCCCCCATTTAAGCAAATACCATACGATCAAAATAATTGTTCCATTCTATACCTATCACCCGAGGGAAATTTTAAAAGGCTTCACCCGTTTTTGCCAGCAATATGCATTCAATTATAAAATAGTGCATAATATAGCCAATGAGCCCATTAAGGAAGGAGAAGCCTATATCAACCTGATGGAAGACGACCTGGTAATACTGATAGAAAAAATATTAGCCACAAAAATGAAACTGGGTAAGCATGTAGGTGTGATCTCGTACAATGAAACACCGTTGAAAAAAATAATTCTGAACGGGATTACCACTATTTCAACAGATTTCCAGATGATGGGCGAGAAAACAGCCCAACTGATCCTTGAACAATCGGTACAACATATTGAGATCCCTTTCTCGCTAACGTTAAGAGCATCGTTATAATATTCCTGCTTAAAAAATTTATTACCCGATTTGTGAGTAGTGAGTTGTCAGCAGGGAGTGTTACTCACTATTCACTAGTACATTGACAGGTTCGTAAATCCCAATAAAATTGTAAGAAATATACAATTCAATTTAGAAAAAGAAACGATACAGGGAACCGCTTTGGAAATAAGTGGGGAATAATAAGCAATATCCTATCAGAATAGCAGTCTAGTAACTAAGCTTACACAGCTTACTACATATTCCATCCTGCCACGTTCGTATATACGGCCCCCAGTTATAATACTGGCAGGGGATTTCTCCTGGAAGGGATGATGGTTTCTTCATCATCACTTAAGTACACCCAAAAATCATACAAGGCAAAAATATCACCCGGAACTTTGGGACCATTCTGTTCCCCGTTTCGCTCATAAGAACCCAATAATTCCCCATTATGCCTGAGTTCAGAGAGTTTCTGTTCCAAGGTTAACTGCTTAAAACTTTCAATTGTCATAATCCTTCTCAATTTTTATTGCTTCAGGTTTTGGGCCTGTAAGCTGGTCAGAAAAAAGGCAAATTAAGAAAGGTTTTTGAATACCCATTCTTATTCCACAATATTACTATCTGTTTATATATTCAACAGCGTACAAAATGTATACAATTATTCCTTATTTAAAATGTTCAATGGCCTTCAGTATCGTTGAATCTTTCCTGTTGGCCACTTCAAAATAACCCTCATTTCGCCAGATCTGCCTTGCCATCAATGATTGGACCCGGTTTAGTGTCTCTGCCTTATCCCTGGCAGACAAACCCGTAAGCTGGATGGTATCTTTCTTCGCAAAATTCACCAGGCCCTGCCATTCCTTCTCACCCGGAACAAATTTAGTGGCCAGTTCCTCAGGCGAACGCATCGTATTGAACCAGGATTGGTTCTGCATATAATAATTGTAAACAAAATTACCCACCGTATTTTTTATAAACAGTTTTATTAACACTGGTCCCATTCGTGTAGTATCATACGGTACAAATATATCGGGTGTAATACCACCACCCCCATACACGATCCTTCCACCCGGCGTTTTATAGGCTTTACCCAATGGCTTGGTTGTATCTCCTTTCACCACTTCACCATTATGAAAACGGGTTGATAGTTCCTCTTCATAGGCTGCCTTCCCTTTGCTGTAGGGTTTTTGAATATTTCTTCCTAACGGGGAATAATACCTGGCAATGGTCAGGCGTACCGCGCTTCCATCTGTTAATTGAAACTGTTGCTGAACCAATCCTTTGCCAAATGACCTTCTGCCGATGATAGTGGCCCGGTCCCAATCCTGGAGGGCGCCTGCCAGCACTTCACTCGCAGAAGCTGATGTCTCATCTATCAATACTTCCAGTTTGCCTTTTTCAAATATGCCTTCCCGCCTGCAACGGTATTCATAACGGGGAACATGTTCTCCTTCTGTATACACGATCAGTTTATCATCGCTCAAAAATTCATCTGCTATATCAGTAGCTTCTTTCATCAGCCCGCCCCCATTGCCTCTCAGGTCGAGGATCAGTTGCTGCATTCCCTGTTTCTGTAGTTTCTCTAAGTTCTGCATGAACTCTTCATAAGCACGTTCAGCAAATTTATTGATGCGGATATACCCGGTTTGCGGAGCCACCAGGTAGGCAGCGTCTACCGATGATACGGGGATCACTCCACGCGTGATCAGTACATTTTTCTTTTCATCGCCACGCATTACCAGCAGTTTCACCTCCGTATCCCTGGTTCCGCGCAACAGTTTACGGATATCGTCGGGTTTTAACTGTTTGCCCGCGATCAGTATACTGTCATTTACCTTGATCAGTTTATCCCCTACTTTTATTCCGGCTTTTTCAGAAGGACCCTCTTTTACTACATTCATCACATTAACCGTATCGTTGAATATCTGGAACTCAATTCCGATACCCTGGAAATTGCCCATGAGTTCCTCATTCACTTCCCTCAACCGGTTACCGGGAATATATACGGAATGGGGATCCAGGTGTGAAAGCAATTCATTGGCCGCTATCTGGTTGAGGCTGTCTGCAGGCACTTTATCTACATATTTACCTTTGATTAACTCCACCAACTCCTGCAGTGAGGTCCTTTTCGAAAGGCTGAAAAAGCGGTTTCCAAGGGTTTTTTCTTTTAATTGATACCCGATCATCATTCCCACCACCATAACCACCGCAAAGATCACAGGCAACCATATCTGCATTTTTTTACTTCCCATAAATAACGCTTCTTTGTATATTGATTGAACAAACGCAAATATCCATATTTAAGTTCGAAATAGGTGGTTAAAGGTTTGAGGATTAGGATGAAAGGTATAAGTTTCAGAAATATTGAGCTGCGGGTTCATGAGCCATGAACTACGAGCTACAAAGTACTTGTTCGTAATTAATGCTTCGAAATTAATAAGAGAATTATGTCAGTTATATTAATTGCAGATAGCGGCGCTACCAAATGCGAATGGCGACTGGTAGAAAATGGGAAGAAAAAAACCATCCTTACACAGGGCATCAGCCCTTATTTCCTGAACGAGGCCCAGATAGCGGCCCTGCTCAACAAAGAACTGTTACCCAAACTAAAGAATGCAGCGATACAAAATATTTTTTTCTACGGTACAGGTTTAAGCAACGCCGCCAATGCAAAAATCATCAAAAAAGTTTTCAAAAAATTATTCCCTGCGGCAAAAACAGAGGTACAAACCGACCTGTTAGGCGCTGCCAGGGCGCTGTGTGGCAAGCAAAAAGGAATTGCCTGTATCCTCGGTACCGGTTCCAATTCCTGCTTTTATAATGGCAACAAAATAATGAAGAATAGCCCGGGTCTGGGGTATATATTAGGCGATGAGGGCAGTGGAGCTTACCTCGGCAAAAAAGTGATACAATATTATCTCTACCATACATTCGATGAAGAACTGAAAGCGCGGTTTGAAAAACGCTTCCAGACATCGCATATCGAAATACTTGACCATGTATATAAGCAGCCACTGGCAAACCGGTACCTGGCTTCCTATGCCATATTCCTTGCAGAGAACAGGGGCCATTATATGATCGAGAATATTATTGAGGACGGCCTGAACGACTTTTTCTTCACCCATTTGTATAAATACAGGGAAAGCTGGATACTGCCCATCCATTTTATAGGCAGTATTGCATTTGGATTCAGAGATGTATTGAAAGACCTTTGCCATACTTATGAATTGGAACTTGGCAAAGTATTAAAGGCCCCCATGCAGGGATTACTAGATTATCACAGCTAAAAAAAGGGTATGTCAGATTTTATTAAAGTAACTGAACAGGCTTCTACTTACAGGCACCTCGAAAAAATGTCGGTGCTTGAATTGCTCCAAAACATCAACAAAGAAGACAGTACCGTACCGGATGCAGTGTCGGCGGCCATACCACAAATCGAAAAACTGGTATCCGCTATCAGCGATAAAATGCTGGCCGGCGGGCGCTTATTCTATATTGGCGCCGGTACCAGCGGGCGGCTGGGAATAGTGGATGCCAGTGAATGCCCACCTAGTTTTGGGGTACCCTATGGATTAGTGATTGGCATTATCGCAGGAGGAGACAAAGCTATTACCCAGGCTGTTGAATTTGCGGAAGATAGTGTTGAAAAAGGCTGGGCCGACCTCGAAAAACATTTTGTTAGCGATAAAGATGTAGTAGTAGGACTGGCAGCCAGCGGAACCACCCCCTATGTAATCAGCGCCTTAAAACAATGCCGCAAACGGGGCATTATTACGGGCAGTATCAGTTGCAATCCCAATTCTCCTGTTTCCAGGGCGGCAGACTACCCTGTTGAAGTGGTAGTAGGACCGGAATTCGTTACCGGGAGTACCCGCATGAAAAGTGGTACGGCACAGAAATTGGTACTGAACATGATCTCCACCACTGTGATGATCCAGTTAGGGCGGGTAGAAGATAATAAGATGGTGAACATGCAGTTGAGCAATGTGAAACTGGTAGACCGGGGTGTAAAAATGGTGATGGACGGCTTATCCCTTACTGATTATGAGAAAGCGAAGGATCTGTTGTTAAAACATGGCAGTGTAAAAAAAGCAGTGGAAGCTGCCACTGCCTCTTAGGATAGTGTATGCACGATATTGAACCTTTTTATAACTGGCGGCATATTTATGTTGCAGAGGAAGATCCCAAGTCGCCCTTCTTTGGAAGAAAGTACAGTGAGTTTGAATATTCGCAAACGGTTTACAATTATTATATCCACCCCCAGTGGGACGATTTCGGGAGCCGCACCCTGTATCTCAAGATCATTTATGTTGATTATGAACTTCACTTCGCCATTATTGAATTACTGGGCGAATGGAATGATGCTATTGAGAACGATATCATGGAACTGAAACGCGAAGTGATGGATATCCTGTACAAACAAGGTATCCACAAATACATACTTATTACAGAGAACGTACTCAACTTTCACAGCAGCGATAAAGAATATTACCAGGAATGGTATGAAGAAGTAAGCGAAGAGAATGGCTGGATCGTGGCCCTGAATATGCCAGATGCCACGCAACAGGATTTCAAAAAGAAAAAACTCAACTACTATATAGAATTAATGGAGTTACCCGAGTGGCGCGTGTACAAACCGTATCACCTGTTTCGGAAGATTGATGATGAGTTGATGAAGAGACTTGAATAGGATGCAGGACACTGCCCATGAGGCGGGATTTTTTTTTAAAACACATAGTATCCCGATAAGGAGATATGTTTCGCTTATAATAATGTTAGCGGGATGTACCCTAACCCCATGCTTTAGCGTGGGGCTATACATGCAATATGATTCCGGGCTTTAGCCCTAACTGGTTTTTGAATAAGATGCATTACCTATTTGTTCGATGTTCTGACTAGATCCATAGCAAGCTTTATGCGATATCCGGTCTGGGGCTAAAGCCCGGTTTTCGTGTGGGCATCTTTCCCCCAGCTTAAAAGCTGGGGTCAATAAAATCAGCTATCCAATTGCACAGTAAGCTTCAGAAAGGTCTCCACTAATATGAAGTTATATAGCAGGTACATAGTTAAAACCCAAAGGACACATAGTATTTTTCTATGTGTCTTTTTTACTTCCTATCTACCTATGTGTTAAAAAAAATTACAGTAATGAGGTCTTGATAAAAAAATTATATCATCCAAGGATCAGCTTAATTTCAAATGAATACAAGACCTGTTTACACAATACTTTGAGAATAAGCAAAATCAGCTTACCTTAACAGCTTAATTTTCATCCATAAAATGAA
>JBKJPR010000472.1:0-8687 GCA_046594275.1 Sediminibacterium sp. | reverse complement strand
GCACATAGTACCACCGGATAAATGTGTCTTGCGGCAATCACCCGATCCATTACATTGTTCTGCATGTTGAAGAATATCCTGTTTGTGAAACCGGAATATGGTTTTGAATGAGGGCGTGAACTGCCCTGGTTCATAACGCAGCATCGTATTCATCGGCGGGGTATCAACGATCTTGCCGGGATTGAAAATATTTTCAGGATCCCAACTGCGTTTTACTTCCTGCAATAACAGGTAGTTCTTCTCTCCTACCATTTGCTGGATAAATTCCCCACGCAATCTTCCATCGCCATGCTCGCCACTTAAAGAGCCCTGGTATTTTTTAACCAATGTAGCCACTTCTTCAGCAATGGTTCTGAACAATTGATTGCCTTCCTTCGTTTTCAAATTGATGATGGGACGCAAATGAATTTCACCCGAACCGGCATGCGCATAATGCACTGCATGCAATCCATGTTTGGTCAATATCTCATTAAAATCACGGATATAAGCCGGCAGGTCCTGCACATCAACAGCAGTATCCTCAATAACCGGCACCGCCTTTTCGTCTCCCGGTAAATTTCCGAGTAGTCCGAGCCCGGCTTTGCGCAGTGTCCATATTTTTTTTGTATCCTCCCCAAACAGAACCGGGAAATGGTAACCCAACCCCGCGGCACGCATCTCAGCTTCCACCTTTCCGGTAATGTCCAGTATTTCTTCTCGTGTTGGCCTTGCAAATTCGATCACCAGGATCGCACCGGGGTCGCCTTTTACAAAAAAACGGTTCTTATTTTGTTCAATATTCTCTTTGGTACATTCCAGGATATAATGATCGATCAGTTCACTGGCACTGGGGCGGAACTTCAAACCGATAAGATTTGCGCGCAGCGATTCATCAATGCTATTAAAATGAATGCATAACAGCCCTGTTTCTTTGGGCGGAAGGGGTACAACATTCAATTTTACCTCTGTAATAAAAGCCAAGGTACCTTCAGAGCCTGCGATAAGGGAACAGAAATTAAAATCATCACCGCCTGCTGTAAACGGCGCTGTTTCAACCAGCAGGTCAATGGCATACCCGGTATTCCGTCTTTCCACTGTTTTTTTGGGAAACTCTTTTCGGATCTCCACCTGGTTATCATAATTGCTCAACACGCTTCGGATATTTTTATAAATATTTCCTTCCAGGTTATCCTCTTCGCATTTTGCATGAAAATCATCCATTGATAGTTCCCCGAATACCGTTTCTGAACCATCACTCAGTAATGTCTTTACTTCCAGCAAGTGTTCGCGGGTGCTCCTGTACACCACCGAATTGGAACCACATGAATTATTGCCCACCATCCCGCCGATCATGGCACGGTTAGCAGTTGAGGTTTCGGGGCCAAAAAATAATCCGTAAGGTTTCAGGAACATATTAAGTTCATCACGGATCACACCAGGCTGTACACGAACCCATTTTTCTGCTTCATTTAATTCAAGTATCTGCGTAAAATGTTTGGATACATCAACGATGATGCCCTTGCCCACCACCTGTCCGGCCAGTGAAGTACCCGCTGTACGGGGAATGAGTGAAGTATTGTTTTCCCTGGCAAATGCAATGAGTTGTTTAATATCCGTAAGTGAACGGGGAATAGCAACTGCCAAAGGCAGTTCCCGGTACGCAGAGGCATCGGTGGCATATAATGTTCTGATGGTCGTATCGAAGAATAAATCTCCCTCCAGTTGTTCAGAGAGTTGCTGCAGCGTAGGGTTCATTGAATAGCATTGGTCATTAAGAAACAGGCCTCAACAAAAATAATCATTTCCGGTAAGTCATTTTATAGAGATACGTGGAAATTACGCAGAAGCATACTGCCAGGCGGTATTTCGGTATTCAGCCATACCCCATCAGTTGATAAGAATAAGTTTTTGCGGGAGAGAAAAATATTCAGCTTTTATTTTGTCCATGTTCTCTTTTTTATTGAAGAGCTCGTAATATTCGTCTATATCGATCTGCTGATTATCCTTACTTACATAGACCGGGCCGGTAACAGAACTATCATCGCCATTCTCAAATTTAGCAGTACGTACAATACCATTTACGACTGCGCCTTCATTCAAATTGCATTTATGCTTGCAGATCACGTTACCTTCAATAAGTCCGCCAATAACTATTTCATGACAAAGTATGTCACCATTCACCGAAGCTTTCTTATCAATGATTACCTTATTGGTGCAGAAAATGATCCCTTTAAAGTCGCCCTCAATCCGTATAGGGGAACTGGTTTTAATAATGCCAAAATAAATGCCGCCCGAAACCACCTGAACAGCCGGCAGTATATCAGTGGGCTGAGCTGTTTTTTTGAATAGCATAGGATACGGTTCAGTAATAAATCTGATAACCCTCAAGATAACCAAATTGACCGGTTTTCTGTAAAATTCATGCACTCCCGGGACGAAATCATAAAAATATAATACTTATCTAAGCTTTTATTGCTAAAAATTATTAACTTTTCAGTTCTGAAATTTTATTTTTTGTTGTACCATAAATGTAAAACCCATGAACAAATTCAGGGAACAACTTCTGCACGATCCCAATTCAACCTATACAAATCAGAGTGCCGCGGAAGACAAGCAACTGTTTATTACCAGTTCTACGAATATCTCCGGTATCCTTGACTCTGAGAATGACATAACCTTAGACGGCAATTTCAATGGGGTACTGTACAGCAAAAAAACTGTCCACATCACCCCTACTGGTATCATGAAAGGGGTGATTATCTGTAATGATATCAAGGTCGAAGGCGAATTCGAGGGTTCTGTATACAGCCTTAAAGTGAATCTCTGCAAAGATTCGATTTTAAAAGGAACTATTTATTGTACCATCATCAATACAGAGATGAACCAGTATGTAGATGCCAATATCAAATTACTTAGCCTGGAAACGGCTGTTTTTGAATCCAGTTCTGCGGAACTCTTTTCGCAGTTAAAGGAGGTTTTCGGTAAAAACAATAAAGACAATAATTACCTCAGTATTTTCCAGGAAAAGCTGGATTCCATCAAATCATCCACCAAGTTCTATCACCAGACCATTTATGTGGCCCCTTCGGCTGATTATACACCGCCACAGGAAGAGAAACCGAAAGATGATATTTATCCGGAGGATGGGAACTGATTTCTCTCAATAAAAAAGAGGTTGTTCCAGGCGAGACAACCTCTTTTTTTGAACACCGAATATCGAACAGGGAATGTCGAACGCCGAAGTACACTTGGACATTCGATATTGGATATTCATTTTCGTATTATTTTTTCTTTGAAATTTCTATAATATCTGCCAAATCTCTGGGTCTCCCCGTAACTTTTTTGTTCTGAATGAAGTCAAACAGACCGATGTAATGGATGACAGTGCCCTCAATATCTAGAGTCTGCCTGTTTACAAAAGCTTCATTAAAATTAACTCCGTCAATATTATTTAGAATATCAATCCTAAGTGGGGGATATCCGATTTGAGTGACATACCCCGGTTTTAAGAAATCTTCGTTTGTAAATCCCAATGAGGCAAGGCCAAATGCATGCACAGCTCTTACTATTTTATTTGCATTATCCTCAGAAATATTTATCCAGATCACCAGTATGCCTGGGCCTTCCATGAAAAGCCAATGCATACCCGCCAACAACAAGATATTCAACTTCATACCTATTGAGTAATCCAATAAAATCTTCGAAATCTTTAGCTAAGGTCATCTTTCAGGTTTCTTTTTACAACCTTCGTCTTATCTAAACGTGCACCCTGCTCCAAGTTTTGGTGTATAAGGAAAGTAACAGCCTCTGCCCGTTTAATTACAGGTTGACTTAACCAATAATTCAAATCATTTAAGTCTTGATTTTGGTCTTTGTAATGAAATTTTTTAGCAATGGGTTCAATCTGCATTTGTGGCTATAAAGTCCCTTAAAAGTACGATTTTTTTCCTACAGGACAAAGCAGGACGGAAAATTGAATGCCTGTTTTACATAATCGGTGAGCCTGATGAATTGGTGATGACACAAATCCGGAAAAGGAAATTACGAAGCATTTATCCCACTTCATCATTCGAGATTCCTTCTTCAATATTCATCTGTTCGCAATATTATGCGTCATAAAACTTATCCCAGTATCAATATCCTCCACCTGGCCATCGGGATCGCGGCCTGTATGCTTATCAAGCAATTAATCCTACCTAAATTAATAGGCTGGGGTTCGTCTGTAGCGTTTATGCTTTATTTTGTCTTTTAACTATTTGTGGGTAATACTACGATCTCGCAAAAAATAATAGCGGTTCAATACTATTCCGATCAGCTGCTTTTACAGCATCAAGGTAGTTTTCCCGAACATCGGATGCAAGCGCAGGATTTCCGGCACCCCATGTAAATAGTGGCTGTTTGAATATTTTGTGTATCAACAAATCACCCATTAACCTGCTATGCCTGCCATTCCCATTGGCAAAGCAATGAATGCTTACCAGCCGGTGCTTAAAGCGAACAGAAATTTCTTCAGGTGAGTAAATGCTGTTGTCGATCCAAAATTTTGTATCGTCGAGCAAAGTTTTCAGCGAAGTAGCAATTTCCCATTTATCAACACCGATATTTTTATTCGTTTTCCGGAATTCACCCGCCCATTTCCAGACATCGCCATACATTCTTTTATGAACGTTCCTGATAAAAGCTTCTGTCAATACATTTTCAATTTTAAATGAACGGGACAAAACCCATTGGATGGATTCCTCAATATTCTTTTGTTCATATTCATCCAATTCACCGAGTGTTGAGATAGTGGCTATTTTCAGTCCTTCCTTTTCTTCTTCCTCCAGTGAGGTTTGTCCCGTTATGTATTGAATCTCTAATCCCATAAAATCTTCGGCATGTTTTCTTTGATCGCCATTGCTCTTTCTTCAATGGCCTGTTCCAGCCTTTTATTTGAATTGCCCTGGTTTTCCAAAACCATACTTTGCGAGGCCATACCGACAATCTTTCTCGCCACTTCATGAGATTTCCGGTCTATTAATTTGGCGATCGTTCCGTCTTTAGGAACAAAACCATATACCAGTTCCATATCCATAGCTGCTGCGGCATCCCTTAGTGCTTTCAAAGTAACAGTTCCTGCTCTTTCCCTGCGTTCAATATCCAGGGCGCTTTGCTTGGATATTCCCAGTTTACGCCCTAATTGTTCCAGCGACATGCCGATGCTTAACCGGACTGCCTTTAACCAACCGGTTGAGGGTATAGCTATTTGGCTCAGATTGCGGATCTCGTGCATCTTGTTATTTAATTGCTGCAATTGAAGATTTCTTCTTTTCATAACTTGTGAATTTAAATAAGTTATACTATAATATTACAAATATACAACAAAATAATATTATACTATGATTAAATTTATAAAAAGTTATACTATAATATTACAAATATTAATAAAATAACTGGATCTATTTTTAATATTTTTTCTAAACCCACATAAACTAATTGATAAACATAGTATTATATAAACATAATTTTTAATGTTTTACCAATCGTTTACCAATATATGTAGAATACTTTTTTCGCCCCAAAAAAATCCAGCAATGAAGTAAAATCTGAAAAAGTAAACAGCACCGGAATGGAAGACCGGGAAGCGGCAAAAAATGCTATCGGCTATTATAGTCATTTACGGACGATCAATGGCTTTTTGGCTATCCCTGCTTATTTTACGTCCTGTGGAGGGGCCTCTTTGGGTACGGTGACAAGCGAAACGACGTCAGCCAAAATCATGCACAGCAGATTTTGGTCCCAAGTTACTCGGGGCCAATGCAGCCCTGAAACAGAGACGGGACCCAGCGGTTATGAGCGGCCCGTGGTTACGCATACAGGCTGTAACAAAGTAACTGTAAGGCCTCCCGCATTTTCAAATGTATCAGTATAACACGTTGGCGCTATGCGGGACCTCTATTCCTTTACCGAAAAATATTATACTCCCCATTGACAGTAACTACACCGGGAAAACTAATGCCTTAACCGAAAAAAACGTTCCACTAACACTTCCCAAAACAGAGTTACTTATTTTGCGCAAAAGAAAATGCTGATGATCCTGAAAGATTGGCTGTTGGTTCTATTCCTGGCCACCAGTGTAAGCGCAGTCGCGGCTCCCAGGCCTGTTACTGCCCGGATATTTGTATCCCATTTTGAAAATGTGTTGGGTACTTCTATGGAATTCAAGGTATCGGCATCGGATGAAATGGCTGCAGATGCGGCCGAACAGGCGGCACTGGCAGAAATTGCGCGTCTCAATGCCGTCCTTAGCGCCTATGACCCCAACAGTGAATTCAGCAGGTGGAAGCTAACCAGGAATAAAGCCGTGCCCGTTTCCAGTGAGCTGTTCGAAGTATTATCGCTTTTTGACCGCTGGCGCGAAAGGTCAGGGGGCGCTCTTAATGCATCTGCTGAAACCATCGGAAAAGTATGGAAACAGGCTGCGGCCGTACAACGGCTACCTGCTAAGCAGGAACTCACAGAAGCAGTGCACCTGGCACAGGAACAGCAATGGACACTCAATGCCATGAACCACACAGCCACGAGGCTCTCCAATGCCCCGCTCGCTTTACATTCATTTGCGAAAAGTTATATCATCAATCACGCCGCCAATGCTGCCATGGCTTCGGGCCAGGTGCAGGCTGTGGTGTTAAATATTGGTGGAGACATTGTTGTAAAAGGAGTACTCGATGAACCCGTTATGATCAGCAACCCCCGCTCCGATGCGGAGAACGACCGCCCATTAACCGGTATCCGCGTGGGCGACAGAGCCGTAGCCACCAGCGGCAATTACCGCCGTGGTGTGCAGATCGGTAATAACTGGTACTCGCATATCGTAAACCCGCTTACAGGGCAGCCGGTATCAACGATTATCAGCGCTACTGTTGTAGCTCCCGATGCCACCGACGCGGGCGCACTCGCAACAGCATTTAATGTACTTACACCCGCACAAAGCCGGCAGCTTGCGGCTACTGTGCCGGGAGCAGAATACCTGTTGATCACCAACACAGGGGAACTCATTGCAAGCAGTGGATGGAAAAAACTGGAGATAGCTGACGAGGCCAGTACTACCCCACCGGTATATGCCGGATGGAACAGCGATTATGAATTGGTGGTTAATTTCGAGATAGCGCTTATCCAAGGCATGCGCGTACACAGGCCGTTTATCGCTGTGTGGATCGAAGATGAAAAAGGAAAGCCTGTCCGCAACCTGAGCGTATGGTTCAACCGCGAGCGGTGGCTGCCGGATCTGAAAGCGTGGTACCGGTATTACGGGAATGCTTTCAAAGCCGACAGCAAACTCAAAGCATCGGTCAGCAGCGCCACGCGTTCGCCGGGTAAATACAGTTTCAAATGGGACGGCAAGGATGACAATGGTGCAGACGTGAATCCCGGAAAATATACCGTTGTGATCGAAGCGGCCCGCGAACATGGCACTTACCAGTTCATGAAGCAGGAAATTGAGATCAAAGGAAAACCGTCACCCCAATCCATTAACCTGACAGGCAATGTCGAAATCTCAGCCGCATCCATTGAACTCAGAAAACGCGCCAACCCATAAACAGAAAAAACAGGTACTACCACTGACCGGCTGGCGGCGGCAGCTTGCGCTGATCTCGCGCTGGCTTCATATTTACCTGTCCATGATCAGCTTTGCGATCCTGCTGTTCTTTGCGGTAACGGGACTTACCCTTAACCATGCTGAATGGGGTGGGCAGGTAAAGACAAGACAGGAAAAAGGCAGCCTTACTGCTTCCTGGGTCAACAGGCCAGATACCAATACCATCGCAAAGCTCGAGGTGGTCGAATACCTGCGCAACAAACATCAAATCAAAGGCAGGGTTGATGAGTTTCGTACCGATGACCGGGAATGCATTGTTGCATTCAAAGGGCCGGGCTACAGTGCCGATGTTTTTATCACGCGCGGGACCGGCGAATACGAACTTTCCGAATCCCGAACCGGCCTGATCGGTATCGTAAACGACCTGCACAAAGGCCGCGACAGTGGCAGTACCTGGTCGGTGATCATTGATATCTCAGCAGTACTGATGATACTCGTATCCCTCTCGGGTATCCTGCTGATCTGCTTTGTCCGCAAGCGCCGTTTCAGCGGGTTTGTGCTCGCATTGTTTGGTTTGGTGCTGGCTTATATGGTTTATCATTTTTGGGTGCCGTGATCCTGACGCGATAATAACGATGCCATCTATTCAGAAGATTTATTCCGTTTTTCTACCGGCTTTTTGGCTATCCCTGCTTATTTTACACGGATGAGCAATAAAAAAAGCGATAAGATCGTAGGTATTATACAATCGTTGCGGTCGGCATTTTCTTTATTGATCTCCAACGATCCTTTGCGGCTGGCAGGAGCAACTGCATTCTTTACCACCTTTGCCCTCCCCTTTCTGCTGATCATACTGGTGCAATTGTTAAGTCTTGTTTTCAACCGCAGAGAGATCAGCAGTGAAATGTTTGACCGTATGTCATCGGTGCTCGGCGAAGAAAGCATGGCGCAGGTAGTGGTGACCATCCGGGGATTCAGGGGACTCGTGCAAAGCTGGTGGACAGTCACAGCGGGGTCATTATTCATGATCTTTGTAGTCACCACTTTATTTCGTGTGATCAGGAATTCCATCAACCAGTTATGGATGATACGCATAGATCCGGGCTACGAGTGGAAGATGTCTTTGCTC
>JBKJPR010000209.1:0-2768 GCA_046594275.1 Sediminibacterium sp. | reverse complement strand
TGTTTCTGAAAAACAACGGCTAATCTTCAAAGTGGATCGAAAATACAACCATGCGGGAAAGAATCTGGTCCAGTGAATTGGAATATTTCAGCGCAGGATCCAATTGGTGGATATTGGATAAGCCATTACTGATCTTTATCTCGGGTGAAACCGTTACAAAAGGAAGGTAGAAATTAAAACCAAGCCCGATCTCAAACCCAAAATCATTTCGTTTGAGTTTAATGATATCATCCACATTACGTGCAGAGGAGTTGCTGGATAGATCGGTATCGTATTTGAGTCCGGCCAGCATATAGGTTCTGAAATTGCCGATCCTGTCTGAGTTGAATTTCAACTGTATGGGTAAGCTTATGAGGGTAGAGGGTAGTGACTGGTTTTGAATGGCTGATTCACCCGGTTTGGTTTTATTGAGCGTAAACGCAATATATTTTGAACCGCCGATGATCAGTTGTGGATTCACGCGTATCTGGAAATGATCACTCAACCGGCCTGTGGCCATTAATCCCATCGCAATACCGCCACTGGGCCCTGGCTCAGCCGACATGATACTATCGCTTTGCAGGAATTTTGCCGATTTGGAAACATGCAGGTAGGAGTAATTGTATCCCAGTGTCAAACCGAAATAATATACCAGATCGTCGTGGTTACGGCGATAGATATCCTGCTGTGCGTTTGCCTGGATGGCACAGATCAGGATGATCACCGACAGCAGAATTTGCCTGTAGAATATAGAATATTTCGATTTAATCAATTTAAAATCAATCAATTAGGATGTTCAGTAAATAGGTTGAGTACAAATAAGGGACAATAAGCCTGTTTTTGATTGACATATATTAAGTCTGCAATATAATACCCGTTTCGCAGTTGCATGGAATAAGCTGTGTTTTTAACAGATTACTATATTACTGCCCAGGACTTTACATTGCCTGCTATAGAGAGGGTGTACTGCTAAATTGCTGCCTTAGACAGTAGTAACGGTTGAATCATTGCGATTATTTACTTCCGCAGTAAATAGAGCATATTCCGAAACTAAGTCTTTTCAGGTATGTTCGGGTAAATCCGGTTTCCTGTAAAATGTGTAGAAAAGAGGGTCCTTCGGGAAATGCCTGTACACTATTGTTCAGGTATTGATAGGCGTCCCTGTTTTTTGCGAATAGCCTGCCTATGCCTGGTGTTATTACGGTCATATAGAAATTACACATGGCCCTGAATACAGGTTGTGTGGGCTTTGAAAATTCAAGCACCACTAATTTGCCACCCGGCTTCAATACGCGTAACATTTCAGAGAGGCCTTTCTGCAGGTTCTCAAAATTGCGGACACCAAATGCTACCGTTATCGCATCGAAATGATTGTTTCCAAAAGGGATCTGTTCACTGTCTCCGCTACGCAGTTCAATGCGGCCTGTTAAATGCAGTTTCTCCAGTTTTTTCCTTCCCAATTCCAGCATACCTTCAGAGATATCGATACCAATGATCTTTTCAGGATGGAGCATTTCATAGGTCATGATGGCCACATCGCCGGTGCCGGTGGCTACATCTAGTACCTGCTTTGGTTGAATTTCTTTCAACTGGCCTATGGCTTTTTTCCGCCACCGCATATCGATACCGGCTGTAAGAAAACGGTTCATAAAATCGTAGCGGAACGCGATACTGTCGAACATGCGTGCCACCTGTTCTTTTTTCTTCAGCCCGCTTTCCCGGTAAGGAACCACTTCATCATGTGCAAATTTTGTCATACCCGGTAAAGATATTGATTTTCTATTGTTGGGATTCGTTGAGATCTTTCTTAGAAACGAGGACAGCTATTTTTAAAATTTCTGTGCTGAAGCAACCACGGGTATTATCTTCGCTTTGTATGAAAGCGCGTATCTATAAATCAACCGGTAGCTGGTATGTAGCTAAAACTGCTGAGGGCAAGATGTATAATGCCCGTATAAAAGGTATTTTTAAAATAGAGGAGATCACATCTACCAACCCTATTGCTGTGGGCGATGAGGTGGAAATGGTAATAGAAGATGTGCAGGAAGAATCGGCGATGATTGATCATATCTATGACCGAAGCAACTATGTGGCAAGGGTATCGCCGCATAATAAACGGCAGCACCATATCATCGCTTCCAATCTTGACCAGAGTATTTTATTTGCCACGTTGAAAGAACCGAAAACATCGCAGGGGTTTATGGACAGATTCCTCGTCTCCTGCGAATCGTATCATATTCCCGCTATTATTGTTTTTAATAAGTCAGATATCTACCGGAAAAAGGAACTCGAAAAATTCGCTTTACTGCAAGAGATGTATGAAGCCATCGGTTATAAAGTGGTATTGGCAAGTGTACAGAATAATGAGGGAGTGGATGGGGTTAAAGCCTTGCTGCATAATAAAAGAACCTTGCTTAGTGGTCATAGCGGAGTGGGGAAATCTACCTTTATAAATGCGGTGTTCCCAAAATTCAATCTCCGGACACAGGAAGTCAGCGGATGGAGTGGTAAGGGATTGCATACTACCACCTTTGCTGAAATGTTCGACCTCGATAACGGTGGACAAATTATTGATACACCAGGGCTTCGAGAATTCGGGTTGGTAGATATCAGCAAACAGGAATTGTCACAGTATTTTCCAGAAATGCGTGCGTTGATCAATGATTGCCAGTTTAATAATTGTATGCACATTAATGAACCTGGGTGCGCGGTTAAGAAAGCAGTGAATGCAGGAACGGTTGCTGTGGACCGGTATACCAGTTATCTTACGATACTGGATACGATGGAAG
>JBKJPR010000199.1:0-3045 GCA_046594275.1 Sediminibacterium sp. | reverse complement strand
CAACGTATATTTCAGATCATACGCCGAATTACAATCCACCTCTTTTGCAAAACGATTTACTCTTCGTAGCAATGATCCCTTTGCATAGCCGGTAAAATCATACCCGTACCGTTGTATTAATACCTCCAATATCCCATCCAGGTCTTCCGTATGTATCAAATCAGTTCCTTCCATAATTATTTTGCAAGCCATACACGCATGAGAGATAATAATTTCTGTACATCCACAGGTTTGGTAATATAATCTGATGCCCCGGCTGCAATACATTTTTCCCTGTCACCTCCCATAGCCTTGGCGGTTAAAGCAATGATAGGAATATGGTTCATTTCCATATCTTTTCGTATGGCTTTAATGGCTTCGTACCCATCCATTTCTGGCATCATAATATCCATCAAAACCATCTGTATGCCTGGATTGGTTTTTAATTTAGCCAGAGATTCTTTTCCATCCGCTGCGGTGATCACCTCTATCTCCTGCATTTCCAATGCATTGCTGAGGGCAAAAACATTCCGCATATCATCGTCCACCAATAATATTTTTTTGCCCGTCAGACTGGTATCATTTACCGGCGTGCTGTAATTCTTCTGTTCCTGCTGCTCGTCGGCTTCCTGCACTTTAAAAAGGAAAAGTTCCAGTTCATCTTTCAAACGGTTGTTAACGGAAGGGGACTCCCGTACGATCGCATCTGATATTTTTTTTAATTGCAGCTCATCCGCGGGTGAGATATCAGTCTCGAGATAAATGATGACAGGGATATGATGTTCAAGCCGTTCCTGCTGAATAAGCTGGAGATCATGAATCCCGTCTGCAATATTGTTGCCGATATCAGCGATGAGGCAGGCATATTTTTCTGTTTTTAGTTTTTCTTTAGCTTCTTCCACCGTAGCTATCTGTACAAAAGAAACATCATGGTGTTTTTCCTGGAAAAGTTGTTTCAGGCTGTCATCTTTAAAATGAGTGGCTGAAATAATCAGCACTTTTTTTAAATGTTCAGTAAGGTATATTCCTATCGTGCTAAATGCTTTTTCCAGGCCTTCCTTGTCAATGGGTTTTTTCACATAAGCTAAAGCGCCGGCAGTGTGCAGGCGGCTGTCATCAAATGCAGAAATAATATGAACGGGAATACTCCTGAGTTCTTCATCGGCCTTCAGCATTTTCAATAATGACCACCCATCTATTACCGGTAACTGTATATCAAGGATAATTGCATCTGGATGATATTTCCGGGCATATAATAATCCTTCATCCCCTTTTAATGCCACAATAGGTCTGTAACCCTTATCACGTGCGAAATCCTTGAGTATCGTGGCAAAATTCTCATCGTCTTCAATGATGAGCATTACTTTGTCATTCTTCTCAATCCGGGTTCTGTCATCTTCCACTTTTTCCTGCTCTGTTACATTGTCTAATGTGGCAGTCAACTGTGCAGGCGCTGTTTCTTTTTTTGGCGAAGGGTTAGCGATTTTTAGTTCATGCGGAAGTATGATGGTGAAGAGGCTTCCTTTCCCTTCTTCGCTGCTGACTTCTATTTCGCCCCCCAGCAGCCTCACGAGTTCTTTGCTGATGGAAAGGCCGAGGCCGGTTCCTCCGTATTGCCTGCTGGTGGAACCATCCGCCTGCTGAAATGCTTCGAAGATCAACTGCTGTTTTGCTTTAGAGATGCCGATACCGGAATCGCGCACACTAATGCCTATCCGCTTGCGGTCGAACTGGTCCCTGTTATCAAACGCAATGATAACCGATCCGCCTTTTGGGGTGAATTTAAAAGCATTGGACAAAAGATTTTTCAATACCTGCTCCACCCGCTGTTTATCTGTATGAATAACCGGAGGTATGTTTTCTCCTAACTTAGTTTCGTAAAGAATCCCCTTTTCTGAAGCAACTACACTAAACAGTTGGGTAAGGTCGGTTACGATGGAATCAATCCGCACATCTTCTACCAGTAATTCAACTTTCCCAGCCTCAATCTTAGAAAGGTCAAGGATATCATTAATCAGTTGCAAAAGGTCGGATCCTGATTTATGGATGATCTTTGCATACTCGATCTGCTTGGGTTGCAGATTCTTAAGATTATTATCGGCCAGCAATTTGGCCAGTATCAATACGCTGTTCAGGGGTGTACGCAGTTCATGCGACATGTTGGCCAGGAATTCTGATTTGTATTTACTGGTGGCCTCCAGTTCCTGTGCTTTTATGATGAGCGCCTGTTTCGCATTCTCTACGGTATCATTCTTTTCTATCAGTTCAGCATTAATTTGCCTTAATTCCTCCTCTTGTGTTTTTAATTCTTCTTCCGAAGCCTGTAATTCTTCAGCCTGCTTACTCAATTCTTCATTGGTTTGCCGCAATTCTTCCTGCTGGCTCAGCATAGATTCTCTCTGCTCCTGCACCTGTTCGAGTAGTTTATTAATTTTCAACCTCGATTGCCTGGTATGGATAGCCGTTGCCAGTGAAGTGTTAACTGCTTCGAGTAACGATATTTGCTTATGGCTGAATTCATTCAGGTTGCCCAATTCTATTACGCCCTTTAACTGATCGGCAACCCATAACGGCAGGCATATAATCTGTCCCTTTCCGCTGGTGGCGCCCATGGCTGATTCTATTTTCCAATATTCAGCCGGAATGCTTTTGGTAATAGACAGGGTTCTTTGCAGCGCTGCATTACCCACAATACCCACCCCCATTTCAAAACTGATATTTGCAGATGATGAAACTGCTACAGAAGCAGTCATCGTTAATACTTTTTGTTCTTCATCTGCTAAATAAATGGCCCCGGCAGGCACTTCCATATAGGTTACAACGGATCGTATAATATCCTCATTGAGGTTATTGGTGCCATCAACCGACTGTATCTGCTCGTTTATCCAGGCAACTCCTTTCAGTATCCAGTTATTCTCTTCTGCAATCGCATTCACCGTTTCCATTTCGATTAAGCTGGCCTGCAATTTCAATCCTGCCTTATACCTGCTCTTTAAAGTAGTGATAACGGCATTTACCAATACCATTACCACTAGCATAAGAATGATTATACCACCAATGATCAAC
>JBKJPR010000039.1:0-4302 GCA_046594275.1 Sediminibacterium sp. | reverse complement strand
CTACTTTCTACAAAGCGTTCCGCAACCTGCGGGTATTGGGTTTTTCTTCTTACAACGACATTAAAATGCTGGATAAGAAAGGCGCTGTAAAAGCATCCTTATTCAGCAAAACACGCCAGAACAGGGCCGAAGGTTGCCGTACCATGGATGTACTGGAAGAAACCGTTACCGGCAATTTCTATGATAAGAAACATGAATATAATTATATGACACCAGAGCTTTATGCGGGCCTGTTCTTTACCAAAGGAAAGATATGCAGTGAGAACAATATTGTAAAAGGAAGGAACCTGCTTACAAGTGATAAGAAAGGAATGGAGAAGCATAAAGAACAACTGAAAATGTTATTTTTTAATCCCGGAAAAAAAATTCCGGGTATTCCTTTTATTGGCGCTAAGCTCGACCTGTATGATGAGAGCGCCCATGCACTCTACGATTATAAATTAGATATCCAGGAATTTCATGGCAGCCTTAGTTATGTTTTCTCTATTACTCCAAAAGAAACGAATGAGAAGAGTGACAGGATTGTGGTTGACCAGATGATTACCTGGTTTGATATGAAGACCCTGGAAGTGCAGGCACGTAATTACTCGCTGAGTTATAAAGCCGGTGTCTATGATTTTGATGTGAGTATGGAAGTGGAAATGACCAAATTTAACGGCCTCACGGTTCCAAAAATACTCCGTTACAAAGGCGACTGGGATGTGATTTTCAAGAAGCGGGAGAAAGCCCTTTTTACCGCCACTTTGTTCGACTTCAAAAACTAAAAAGGGCTGCACTGCAACCCTTATGCAGTACCCCCTGAATTTGTTCTACAGAAAGAGCCTCTTACAGGCTATTTAAATAGCTAACAATGTCTTTCAGGCTTTTCTTTTCTGGTGTAATGGAATTGGCCACCGCAGCGCCAGCATTAGTAACATCTTTCGTGCCCAGATACAGGTCGCTACCGATCCGGGAAATGGAAACAATTTTGAACTTGGTTCCCACAGGAATATTGGCGGCTGTAAATGACCGTGATGGAAAATCACCCCGCAGGTTTACAACAGTATTCTGGTCAGCAAATACGGCAAATACGGCTGTATTTTTATTGGTAAAATTGAGTGGCAGAATCGTGGTGAGCCTGGCTTTGGAGGAGAGGCTGTTTATATACCGTTCGGCAGCTACCCATCTCAGGTTCTTTGAGATTAGTTCATACCCTTTTATAACAGCTCCTGAGCCGGAAGTGTTTTGTTTCTGAAATGTTTTGAGCCAGGTGGTATCGGTATCGCGTACCCAGTTAAAGGCAGTATCTATTTGTTTAATGGGTAGGGGATTGTTTTCCTGGCCATAAAATACCTGCATATTGTTTTTAGGTTCTGCTGTATCGCTGAACCTGATCTTCACAGTGGTACCTTGCGCCAATACCAGCTCTTTGCCTTCTTTACTTACCCTGATATAAAAAGCCCCCGCGGTCTCTAACAGAAAGCCATTACTCATTGTTGGACGGAAGGTTTTTATATAATCGCCTTTCTTTTTAAGCCATAAAAATTCAAGTTTTACTTGGCCCGTAACAGCTACGCCAGGTATGCCAATGCAGGAACCGCCTGTAAAAGATATTTCTAAGCTATCGCCATATTTCAGGGTGGTATCCCTTGACACTTCAAATGAATCAATCACGATTCCCGGTGCCAGTAGGTCGATGAGTTGATGAACAGCAGCGCTGCCCCCAACATTTCTTGTCCAGGTGGTATCATTCAACGGGTGACCGGTGTAAGTGTTAAAATTGTCGGACAATTCTTTCTTACAGGCAGTAAAGAAAAGCAACGACAAACAACCGGTGATGAATAATATCTTTTTCATAATGATAATCTCTCTGTAGTTAGATACCTACGCGGTGCCTAACGTTGCTTATTGCCTGTTTAAATTAAGTCTTAACCCAATCGATATCCCCCCCAAACTGAATTTCTGGTTATAAGATGATTGTGGGGTGGTCATGTTCGACAGGTTATACCGGAAATACGGTTCTGCGAAAACATGCATATCGTCACTCAAACGTTTCACAATACTGATGCCACCGTACAATCCAAGCCCGATATTGTTTTTATAAATCATAGCCGGACTGCCTTTAACAAGTGGAACTGTTGCCAGGGAACTGTCAAGTATTACACCCTGGTACCAGGAGGAAACATTGAATATTACCCCTGCATTAATACCAATTTTCAGGTCCTCATTACCAAACTGGTAGCCAACGGTTACCGGTATATCAACACTGCGAAACCGGTTGATCACTGTATTGTTCTTGTAACCGATCTGCTGGAGGATGCTTGTATCCCTTACGATCACAGTATCACCCGGCGCTCTGATAATAGTTCTTACTGATACTACGGTTGTAGTTTTCACTTCATTCTCTGTACGGTAAACATATTTCTGGTTGATCTGTGAATATTGCAGGCCCGTTTTCAAAAGGATATTTTCGGTAATGGGTTTTACCAGCCTTATACCTGCTGTATAACCGATCCGCATGCTCTCGCTGCTGTCTTTCCGTAAAAGGAATGATGATGAGGCGGAATTATTAGTCACAGATCTGAACGCCAGGTCGGGTGAAGCATATACTTCCAGGTGCCAGTCCGTATTCCTGTTCTTACGGTCGGAAGGACAGATGATTACATTTTTGAACTGCTTGGTATGATTACCGGCAATTAATTGTTTACCGGTCAGATCAAACAGGCTATTCAATGGCATTGGAGCCGACGGTATGGTAACCGCAGTCAATAAATTTGTTTGATAGGGTTCTATAAATTCGAAACTGGTTTCATCTGTATCTGTTTTGCTGATACCATTGCTGTTAGTGGTATTTACAGTATTGTCAGTAACGGTACTATTCACATTATTACTGTTGTTAACAGAATTGTTATTGCCATTTGATGCATCCTCTTTCAAACGCGGCTGGGCGTTATTTTCTTTTGATCCCTTCCGGGTACTGTTCAGGGAAATACCAGGCAGTATAAGATAATTCTCCGCAGCCTTTTTTGTATCTGTTAAAGAGGATAGTGTATTATTTGCGGCAGCCGCTGGGTCTGGGGCAGCGCTCTTATCCAGTTTAACGTTATCATTTTTAGTGGCCGGTTGGGGAGTAGCCTGTATTGCATCCCTTGTTTTCTGTTCTGCGGGTATTTGTTCGCCATTCGTTGCAGGTGCAGCGGTATTATTATCGCCAGATGCAGAAGAACCAGGTATTTCAGTGGTGGCTGTTTTGCCGACATTTTTATGACTATTCAATTCACTGGAGCCGGTATCTGTTTTCTTTTCAGAAGTAACATACAAATAACCGCCGAGCGTTCCGGCAAGTAAGAGCAAAGCCAGGACCACTGCCATGCCGGGGTTCCTGAAGAAAACAAAACCTTTGCGGTCATCTTTGTCTTCGGGGCGAACTTTTTCCCAGAGACCGGACGGTATAGCTGCTGTATAATCTTTTAATGTACCACTGATAAAACCATCAAAAGCTGTGGGGTCTGTGATCTTTTCCCAGAGATCTGCCGGTACCGGCGCGGGGCGATCCTGGAGTTTGCCACTGATGAAGCTATCGAACTGAGCATCCGTCAGTTTATCCCAAAGACCAGCCGGCACAGGTGCAGCATGGTCTTTAAGTTTACCATTGACGAAATTATCAAATTCATTATCGATCATTCTATACAGCAATTTTTTGTAGTTGTAGTATTTGATGTTGCAGCATCTTCCGCGCCTTTACCAATTGGCTGCGGCTGGTGCCGGGTTGAATATTTAACATAACAGCAATTTCCTCGTGACTATAGCCTTCAATCGCATTCAGGTTAAAAACCAAACGGTACCCCTCCGGTAACTGACTGATCAGTTTCATCAAGTCATCCTCGCCTAAATGGTTGTAAGCCTGTGGGTCGATCTGCGGTGCGTTGTAACTATTGTCATCAATATCTTTGAAATGCATTTTCTTTTTTTCAAGATGCCTGATGGCAGTATTTACCACTATTCGCCGTATCCATCCCTCAAACGCCCCTTCAAATTTAAATTGCCCCATGTACTGGAACACCTTGATAAAGGCATCCTGTATCATATCTTCAGCTTCCATCGGGTCATTGGCATACCTCAGACATACGCCCATCATTTTGCCTGCATACCTGTCGAAAAGCATGCGCTGACAACGGGGGTCCTGCCTGATGCAGCCCTTGATAAGTTCGTATTCTTCAGTCACCTATGGGGTTTTTTAGTAGTTTGGGTCAATACATAGATACAGAAGCAATATACTTCGTTGCCCCGTTTTTGAACATTTTTAACATTTTAAGGTACAAA